>CAVCCX010000008.1:5769-48874 GCA_963600815.1 Bacteroides uniformis
GCAGCTTTGAACAAAGGATTGCCTCCAATCAATAAGTTCATAAAAATGACAGGACAAATCTTCATTTTCAAACAAGAGTCGGCTTTCATATTTTTTTACTTAATTGAAATTGATTTCTTTCATTCTAACGTAATCAAGATTCATTTTGTTTTATTAAATGTAAGAAAAAATCATCTGCATCTTCGTTCACTGTGAAATCCTGATCCTCAGAATATCGATTCAATCCACAGAAAATTCTCAACGCTGTTCCACCATAAAAACTTGAAGAATCCGCCTCTGATAACCAAACCATGACAATCTGCTGGAAAATTCCCTAATGGCCAGTTTCATTTCATTGAGATCTCTTTGACTATACAGAGATATATAAGCCAAGAATATCATTGTCTATTTTCCCTTGATAATCTTATTTCATAATATTTACTATGGCAAATCAACATTTTATGAAGAGGTCCTGACATTAAATTTATTGAAGTGCTCCAATAAATCCAATATAATTGTATTTAGAGGTGCAAATATGATAATTACAACATCTATGTTGAAGGAAAAGTATCAAGACTATACAAATCCCTTAGACAAAATAAAAAGAGATGCTGATAAAGGCATAATCATTCGATTGACAAAAGGATTATATGAAACTGATAAGAATGTCGATCCTTGTCTGCTTGCATCCTCCATTCTTTCTCCATCCTATCTGAGTTTCGATTGGGCACTCTCTTTCTATGGCTTGATACCTGAAAAGGTATTTTCAATCACTTCCGCTTCCTTGGGAATTAGAAAAAGCAAGACATATGAAAACTTATTTGGAAGATATGAATATTCAGATATCCCATCAGGCGCTTTTTCAGAAGGGCTGACTTATCTTGAGAAAGATGAATATATCGTAAAATTAGCTATGAAAGAAAAGGCAATCTGTGACTCTCTCTGCAAATGGAGGGTCGTAAAAAACATCAAAGAGTTAAAAGAACTCCTCTTCGTCGATAAGCGCATCGATGAAGATGAATTCGCATCCTGTGATTTTGCTTTATTGAAAAGACTAGCCAGTCTATATGACAAGACAAACTTAAAATTATTGATAAAACTGATAAGAAAGGAATACGAAAATGAACAATACCATCCAAATCATGTTGGATAAATACCATCCACAGAATACGGAAGAAAGAGAAAATGCAATCAAGGAGATTCTCCAGGAAATCGCATTATCCGGTCTTTCTCATGGTGGCTTCTTTGAAAAAGCGGCCTTCTATGGTGGGACATGTCTCAGAATTTTTCATGGCCTGAATCGTTTCAGCGAAGATTTGGATTTCGCAATCACGAAAAAAGAAGATGACTTTCGGCTTGATGATTATTTTCCGGTCCTGGAAAAGGAATTCAAATCGTATGGAATCGATATGGCTGTGGAATTCAAGAAAAAAACGGAAATCACAGATGTTCAAAGTGCCTTTCTAAAAGGAAACACACAAATCCTAATGATGACATTTTTTCCGAAAAGCGATGATGCAAAGAAGGTCATATCCAATCAAAAAATAAAAATAAAATTCGAAGTGGATACAAACAATCCAGAAGGGGGAAGAACAGAAACGAAATATAGAATGTTACCTTCCCCTTATGAAGTAAAAATATTTGATGAAGCAACACTTTTTGCTGGCAAAATCCATGCAATCATCTGCAGAAACTACAATCATCATGTCAAAGGAAGAGATTATTATGATTATCTTTTCAACATCGGAAAAGGAACGACTATCAATCTCAAATATTTAGAAAACAAACTTCGGAATAATAGTGGAATACTTCTCGACAATGAAAAACTGACAATCGAAAAAGTGAAAGAACTATTGGAGACAAAATTCAAAACAATCGATTATGAATCCGCAAAAGAGGACGTATCCAATTTCATCAGCGACAAAGGAAGCATAAAACTATGGAAAAAAGAGTTGTTTCTCTCAACAATTGACAGTCTGAAAGAAATGAACCCATAAGCCAATAGCGAAAGATACCTTCGCAAACAATACTTAAGGCAACCAATCGGAATAACATAGATACCATCTTTTCGCTGATAAGCATAGTCTCCGATTCCTCTCAGGACCATAACGAAAGATGGAGAATTCATCCTATCCGTATCAATCTTCTTTTCCATCGATTTCAGATTCTTCGCTCCTTCTTCGATCAGTCTATCTCCGCCAAGTTTGATCTCAATCAAACCATATTTTCCATTCCTCAGATGGACGACGGCATCACATTCCTGTTCAGCTTTGTCTCTATAGTGATAGACTTCGCCACCCAATGCATCAGAAAAAACACGAAGGTCTCTGACGCAGAGCGTTTCGAAAAAAAGCCAAACGTATTCAGATCACTGAGCAAATCATTCGGACCGACACCCAAGGCTGCAACCGCAATCGACGGATCAATATAATAGCGCGTATCTGAAGAACGGATGGCAGTTTTCAATCTCAAATTCGGATTCCATGCAGGCATATCCTCAACGACAAAGATTTTACGAAGTGCACCAATATAAGAAAAAACATTTTCTTCATTGATTTGTGTTTCATCATTCATAGAAATATCCTTTGTAATCAGAGCATTGGACACTTGACAACCTTGATTTCTTGCATAAGAGCGCATGAGCCACTTGACTCTTTCTGCATTCTTTCTCACGTTATCCGCACGATTGATATCCGAATGCACAACAGCATCATAATAATCAACCGCCTGATCCAACGCGATTTCATCACGCATATCCACTGCCTGTGGCCATCCGCCCCTGCAGACAAGGAACGCAAGTCGTTCAAGAGTCCATGAAGAAACACCATCGACTTCTTTTTTTTCCATCAAATATTTCCTGTAGACTGACATCCCCCGTGGAATCTCCAGATTCATACAGACTCATCGGTCTCATTGTCAGCCATGTAAAACGACCTGTACCAGAATGCGTGATTTCTTTCGTATCCGGAGGAACAGCAGAGCCAGTCAAGATAAATTGACCCATCTCACCCCGATGATCGACCTCAAAGCGGATGGCATCCCAAAGCTTTGGCGCAAGCTGCCATTCATCAATCAATCTGGGGCGTGGAACCCTCCAATAGTCTTTTTGGATTCATCTCTGACATCAGAATATTCTGATTTTTTCTCTCGGGATCATCCATATACAAGATGCTTTGAGCAAACTGTTCTGCTGTTGTCGTTTTTCCACACCACTTCGGTCCCTCAATCAAGAGGGCTCCTTTACCTTCCAGTTTTCTCTGCAAGAGTATGTCGGCAATTCTTTTTCTATATATTTTCATTTTAAACACCTCACGTCAATTCTCTTTTCTTACGTTATACCTTTTTTGAAAGATTTTTAAATGCTTTTCCGACACTTGGCGATAAATCCAGTGAAAATGAGTTTCGAACATCACGAATCTTTTATGCAGAACGCAACATATAGAAGACTCAAACACTATGATTTTCAAGCGATTTCAAACAAAAACAAGTTTCTTTTCACAACGTGTTTTTTTGTCCATTAAATAAGGTGTTTCACATTTTATCTATGCCAAACCGTGATTTACTCAACAAAATCTCATAGATCACACCTAAGCAACAGACTACATCATTCGTTTCTCATCTCACTGGCCTCTATGTTTTTTCTTATCCAATAGCATGCCTAAACCATATATGCTGATAGAATTTCACATCTATATATTTCTCTTTCCCATCCTCAAATTGTACAAATAGAAGAAAACCAGAAAGAAAAATGATATGATAGTAGGGCTAAATTTGTTACGGGAGGCTCTCATATGGCTGATAACAAAAAGAAAAATTTTTACATTACCACTCCGATTTACTATGCATCGGGAAACATTCACATCGGACACACCTATTGCTGTGTCGCCGCTGACACCATCGCACGCTACAAGAGATTGGCTGGCTATGACGTCCGCTTCATGACCGGTTCAGATGAACACGGACAGAAGATTCAGGAAAAAGCCTTAGCTGCCGGCATGAATCCGAAGGAATATGTCGATCAGATTGCTGAATCCTTCAAGAAAGTCTGGAAAGCTTTGGACATCTCCTATGACTGGTATGTCAGAACCACCGACGACTATCATGTCGCCTTGGTCCAGAAGGTCTTCACCGAGCTTCTGGAAAAAGGTGATATCTACCTTGGCGAATACAAGGGATGGTACTGCACACCAGATGAGACATTCTGGTCGGATAGCCAGGTCATCGTCGATGAACACGGAAACCATTTCTGCCCGGACTGCCATCGTCCTGTCCACATGGATTCTGAAAAAGCCTACTTCCTCAATGTGAAGAAGTTCGTCCCTTGGCTTTTGGATTTCTATTCCAAGAATCCGGATTTCTTTGCCAAGGACAAGATGAATGAAATGATCAACACCTTCATCAAGCCTGGTCTGGAAGATCTCTGCATCACGAGAACCAGCTTCAGCTGGGGCATTCCGATCAACGAAGACCCAAAGCATGTCATCTATGTCTGGATCGATGCCCTTCTCAACTACATCTCCGCTCTCGGATACAAGACAGACGATGAAACGCTCTTCCACAAATTCTGGGGAGAGGACTGCCAGATTGTCCATCTCGTGGGAAGAGACATCACAAGATTCCATACCATCTACTGGCCTATTCTTCTCAAGGCACTCGATGTCCGTGAACCGGATAAAGTCATCGTCCACGGTCTCTTATTGACAAAATCCGGCGTCAAACTTTCCAAGTCCCTTGGAAATGCCATTTCCCCATATCCGCTCATCGAACGCTATGGCGTGGATTCCTTGCGCTACTACATGGTCAGGGAAATCCGCTTTGGCGAAGATGGAAACTTCACACCGACACAGTTCGTCGACAGACTCAATTCCGACCTTGCCAACTCCTATGGAAACCTCGTCAACCGTACCCTTTCCATGATCAACAAATATTTCCAGGGTGTCATCCCGGAATACCAGGAGCCGACAAGCGAAATCACCAAGAAACTCTATGCGGATATCGAAGAAAAACTTCTCCAGTACAATGCCTTCATGGAAGATATGAAGATTACCGATGGTGCTGAAAAGGCCATCGAACTGGTCAATCTCGGAAACAAATACTTCGATGACATCGCCCCATGGACCCAGGCCAAGAACAACAACATCGTTCTTCTCAAGGAATGCCTCTATGCGGCAAGCGAAATCATCCGTATCGGTTCGATTCTTCTTTCCCCAATGATGCCAATCAAGACTATCGAAGCTCTCAATCAGGAAAACGTTCCTGAAGAACTCAGAACCTTGGACTCCACTCACGTGATTGGAAAACTGTCCAACATCTCCATCAATCCTCTCAGCGCCCTCTTCCCACGTCTGAAGAAGGATGACGAAATCAAGTATCTGACCGAACTGATCGACGGCCCGGCAAAATAAAATCAAAAGGCTTCATCAACATAGGGTATCCAAACAATACCGATGTCGATGAGCCTTTTTTCATTCGAATCAGAAGTTTATTCATTTATCTTTTCCTTTTTCTCAGGCTCCAAAAACTGAACAAGCCCATCATCTAAAATGTATCGGATTGATCTTTCGTCATAACAATCGATTCGATTTTTGCTCTTACCATATGCAGTTTCCTTATCATAGACAAAAACGGTGGCAATCGTATCTCCATTTATCGGTTCTAATGTGAAGGTATATAATATGAAGCCTGTGCTTTCATATACGGAGAGTTCATCGTAGGTTACTTCATCTGTGATGAAATTCTCTTTCGAATAGAACCGCCTGCTGAAGAAATAAGAAATATCCTGTTCTGACCTGAAGATTTCCTTTTCAAAAATCGTATTTCCGGTACTACCAGCGATAACTTTCCTTCTCAATGAAAAAATCAATGTCTGTTCTTTTGAAAATGTAAACTCATCCCAATCTGCCTTGTGATAGTTTCCATAGAACACTTCAAGATTTTTCGTTTTTTCTGCTTTTGTGTCAGTTCTGATCATCGTTTCAAACTGAGTCTCATAGGGTCTGGCACCGTCATTCTCCGAACCTTTTTCAAAACCGATTTCGATGGTTTTCGTCGTATTGTTCAAAATTCCGATTGGAATGACGACTGCCAAAATGATTGCCGTTAAGGCAATCAAGGATGAAAGAATGAGAACAGACTTTTTCCTGAAAAATGGAATCTTGTTCTCTTTTTGCTTTCCTATTTTTTCCGGGCTTTGTCAAAATCAAAAGGCGGAACTTCGATTGATTTTTTGATTCCATGATCTTTTCGTCAATTGTCATTTTTCATTTTCTCCTTCCAATTGGACCTTCAAGAATTTTCTTCCCCTTTGAAGCCTTTTCTTAACGATTTCCTGAGAAATATGCAAAAACGACGCAATCTCCTTGATTGTCATGCCGCCATAATAGAAAAGTCTGATTGGTTCTTCATAAATCTTAGTTATTTTCGAAAGGGAAAGAAGAATCAAATCCTTACGGTCGGAATGTTCGGTTATCTTCTCATCCAGGCTTCTTATCGTCTCGTATCGTCTTTGTGCTTCACTTATTCTTTTCTCCTTCCTGATGACATCGAGACATCTGTTCATCGTTTTCTTCAGCAGAAAAGATTTTAGATTTTTATCGTTTTTCGGCGCATGAAAATAGAATTCGAGGAATATATCCTGTGCGATGTCTTCTGCCACCTCCTTTCTTTTCACATATGAGAAGGCAAAACGATAAATATCAGGATAGAATTCTTTGTAAATCGACTCAAACCATTCATCATCTTGTCTCATACTGAAAATCTCCTTTCATTTATACAACGTTTGGCAAGACCAAAAGGTGACAAAGAAATAAAATTTTTTCTTTGTTTCGAAATCAATTGAACTTAGACGTTTTCAGAAAATAGAGATGATTCGAGTACAATATAAGAATTTCAAGTTCCTTATTACCGAAAACATGAAGCGTTGTCGCGTCAAGATAACCATCTATAAACGATTACTAAGATCACTCACACGACGTAATCTTTCTGTTTCATTAGTCTACTCATTAGTCTACTTCAAAAGAAATCGCATAAAAAAAGGCCCCGCACGGATGACAAATCATCGATTCATCATGAGAGCAGCAGCCTTTTATTTCAGATTCAGCAGAAACGGATTCGTTTTTCTTTCAATATCCATTCTCGACATCTTTCCATGTCCGGGATAGACAACGAGATTCTCACCAAGAGAGAGCAATTTCTTCAAAGAAGAAGGAACCTGACTCGGATCGGATGTTTCCAAATCGGTTCTTCCAATCGATCCTTTGAAGAGCGTATCTCCCGTGAATAGGGCATTGTCATCCTCAAAAAGATAACAGACACTTCCCTGGGTATGGAATGGTGTCTTAATGACCTTGAAGCGAATCTTCGAAAGCGTGATTTCCTCCTGGTCATGAATAGGTGTTGTTTCGACATCCATGGAAACCCTCTCTCCTGTCAGGAAAGAGGAATTAATCTTCGGATCATTCAATAAAGGAACATCCTCCTCTGCGAGGAATACCGGTGCATTCCGATATTTTCGGAGCAGTTTTGGAAGTCCGCGGATATGGTCAAAATGAGCATGCGTCAATAAAATGCCAGCGACTCCATCATAGTGGGAATCGATGTAATCCAGGACATCATCTTTCGTCGATCCGATATCCACAATCAGACAGTTGAATCCGATTTTTCCGATGACGTAGGTATTCGCAGAAAACTCCGTTGGGTTATCCTCGAAATTAAAAACTTTGACCATATTTTTCTCCGCTATCATTATAGCGAAGAAGATAGAAAAAAAGAATAAGGTTTCACAATAAATTCAAAGTGGAAATGTCGAATCGGAGAAATATTATTTCTTTCTAATCGAACATGTTTTCGATATAATACTTATGCATTATTTTTGAAAAAAGAGGTTTTTAAAATGGCAGATAATTCGAATGTTTACGAAGTCGAAACAAAGAAGATCGACTGGAAATTGATTTTGTTCCTTGTCTTTTTAGGTTGGTTGGGAATCGACAAATTCTACGCCGCAAAATCTTTCAAGAAAGGCTGGAAATTTGCTCTCGTGAAATTCCTTTACAACATCATCGCTCTTGGTGAATTGTGGAATATCTTCGATATCATCCAGGCACTCAGATGCAAATACGAACTGGATTTCAGGGAATATTTCCGTTAAGCATTGTTTTCGATTTCTCTTCCTCTCTATGATAAACTACTCTCAATAGGAGGAAATCGTCTATGGTCAAATTCTTCAAAGATGAGCAGACAAAAGAAGTGAGAATGGTTCTTCAGAATGAAAATCCGAAGGAAAATGAAAGCGAGCTTGTGGCAAACACGACGGATGCCGCCAAGGAAAAACATGTCCCTGTCGTCCTTGTCGATCAGAACAAAGTTCATGTCACCGTCGGAAGCGTCCTTCATCCCATGACAGAGGCCCACCATATCGCCTTCATCGCACTTGTCACCGATAAGAAATCCGTCCTGAAAAAACTTGATCCGACCGGATCTCCGGAAGCAGACTTCATTCTTCAGGAGAATGAAAAACTTCTTCATGTCTATGAATACTGCAACCTTCATGGGCTTTGGGTCAAATCCTTCGAATAAGAATGATAGAGGCGGAAATAGAAAGCCTGTTTCCACCTCTTTTTTATTCTGTTCTTTCGTCTTCATCCTTCTTTTCCATCGGAAAGAAGGATTCCTCCTGCTCGAAAAGGAAGCCGAACGTATCCAATAGGATCAGTCTGATGCCTTCGAATCGGACAAGATAGGTTTCCAATTCCACAATCGATGCAATATCGATTTTATGATCCAGGAAGATGTCTGGAAAGACAGCATATTCCTGATTTTCTTTTTCGATAAGGAAAGAATATCTTTCATCATTCTTTTTGACGGCATACCCCATCTTTTTCATCTCTTCCTCGAAATAGGATAAGAAATCATTCGGCAGGGAAGAAAAAGGAATGACCTTGTTGTAGAGATTGTTTCGTGACAGAATGGTATCATGATAGGTCTGGGTTCTTCGATCCATCTCCTTTTGGTAATTGACGAAAATTCGATTCTTCGAAATGCGGAATGCAGAAAGAAGATGCAGTGGAGAGAATTCGACGCTGTTCAATATCAGGACATGATCAAAAAGATCATCGTCGATGAAATAGAGATCATCTGTTGAGGCGATGCAGGCAATCTTTGAGGAAGCAAGGATTCTCTTCGCTTCCCTATTTTCCTTTCGGCTCCGATAGGAAAATTCATTCCCCATCTGTTTCTTCAATTCCGGAATCCTCTCCGTTTTCAGTTGTTCGATTCTATGATGATATTCCATCTTCCATTCCAGTGCCAATGTATCTCGATCATCCAGAAGGGAAGAAAAATAGTCTTTTCGAATCGCTTGGTAATCCTTCTCATAGGGTTGGAAATTCTCCTTCCCATTCTGATAGGCCGTATAGAGAATCGAATAGGAGAAATCATCCTGCAGAGTCGATAAGACTCTTTTCTTTCGAATATAGCGATTGATGATGACAGACAAGAGTTCGCTTGCCTCACTCTTCGCCTTGATAAAGGAAACGTATTCCATGAATTCCTCATACGTATTCATATTCTCGACGACAAATTTGTCTTTCAGTTCCTCAAAAGAAAGATCGTAGAGTCCGTCATTGGGAATATCCCGAAAGAAGCAGATATATTTCGTCAGGTTCTCTTTGATACGATCATAGATTTGACTCGCTTCCTCTAAAATTCGCATCGAGTCCATTCGGAAATCTCTTTCCCTTAAGGCTCGCTTGATGAACGGATGGTCGATATTGAAGGAAGGATGTTCCTTCGAGAAGGATAAAAATTTTCGCACGTATTCCAGATTGCTTTCAATTTCGACTAAGCCATTCATCGTCAAAATACTCTCACCATACACATTCTGATAAACAGGAAGAAGTGTGGATAATTTCTCTTTTGCATCCAAATAGGCCTTGAATAGATAGGTGAATGTCTCGAAATCAAAATCACCCTTCATCTTCAGATGAGGAAGGAGTTCTTTCTGTGCTTTTTTTCTTTTTCTTCTCTTGATCGAAGAAAGTCCTTGATAGACTTCTTCTAAATCACACTCGAAAAAGGAAGGCTCGCAGAGATTCTTCAGCATCAATGTCGAAGAAGAGACCGCCTGATAGGCTTTCTTCAGTGTCAGAAGAGGATATTTCTCTTCTTCCTCAAATGGAAAGCGGAAATACCTTCTTGGAAACCCGTTGTATTGCATGATGAGGCGTCCACATTCCAGAAGATAGGCAAAATCATGCATCGAGGAAACCTTCAGTTCATATTTCCGGATGAATTCCTCCTCCTTCACCTTCTGAATCATTTCCTTGAGGTATTTGATGAGGTTGATTAAGATGAGCTGAAGCTTGGAATAATTTTCTCTTTCATAGGAACAGGTCAGTCCATAGTAGGGATGATTGGCAACATAGGAATTGCGGATGGTCGACAGTCCATTCAGGACTGAAAAGAAATTCTCATCTCTTTTTGCATCCATCTCGGTGTAATGGCTCAGATCCAGATTGAGAAGATAACTTTTCTCATTGTGGAACTTTGTCAGGTATTCGACATTGCGAAAAGGCTTCAGAGGAAGATAGGCTTCCTCCTTTTTGTTCTGGAAGGAAAGAAGACGTTCCTTCTTCATATGGAATGAGGAAATCTTTTTTCTTTCTTCTGGCGTGATATCTTCTGAGTCGATTTCATCCAATTTCGAATCGATTTCCTCATCGCTCGTATATTTCACCTTCCCGATGAAATCCTCAAGATGGTATTTCTTCATCATTCCGAAAATGAGATTTTTCTCTTCAGGAGAAGTAAGAATCAGTGTGTTTTCCTTCTTTTTTCCATTATTGAAAAGACTGCGCAAGAGAAAAGCTTCCATAATGGAGGGCTCTGTGATGGACAAGGAACTTCCATGATAGGCTTCTTCTCTTTTATAGACGCGTTCCATCTTGGCAAAGAAGCCAAAGGTATTCTGAAGAATCTTTTCTTCTGTCTTATGGTCTTCGGTCTCTTTGAAGAGGGCATCATATTTCTCATCATCCTTGAATCCGAAAATATAATTCCTCAGAAAAGAAAAGATGCGATTGGATTCGATGGTCTTCTCATCTCGAAAGCAGAGATAGGGAACAAGACGGATTCGATCTGTCATCATGGAGGCGACAATCAGATTGCTTAGCCTCATATAGAGAACTTCGATATCCTCCAATGAGATCTTCGAATCGAAAAGAAGAGTCGCTTCATCTAAGAAGAGCAGGGCTGCCTGGTTGAATATAGGAAGAGAATTTTCATAGACGAGGGTATTTCCATCCTGTTTCACCTTGAAGAACAGAAATGGATAATACGTGTCATGCAGGACATCGACCAATAAAAAAGGAGAGAGAAAATTCTTCTCCTTGATGCAATAGATTTTTTCGCCTTTCATGAAGGATTTCATCATGGAAAGTTCGACCGATTCATTGATGTTCTCGATTTCCTTCTTCGTGACTGCCAGTTCGGAAAGACTTTCCTTATAGAGCTGCAGCAAGTCGAGATTGTTTTGATTGTCATGATTCATAGATAGGAATATTGTACTTTATTTCTCCTCGAATTGTTAGAAGCCCGAAAAGAGAAATGCGTTACAATAAGTAAGAGGTAATATGCCATGGATAAAGAAATATATGAGAAAATCAGAAAATTCAATGACGAGAGAAACTGGGAGCAGTTCCACAACGGAAAGGATCTCGTTCTTTCCCTCAATCTGGAAGCCAACGAACTTTTGGAAGTCTTCCAGTGGTCTGGATTGGATCTGGAATGCGAAGACAGACTCGATGACATCAAGGAAGAACTTGCCGATGTCTTTTTGTATGCCATTCAGATTGCCGATCATTATGGACTGAATATCGATGATATCATCCTGAGAAAAATCGAAAAGAACGGAAAGAAATATCCTGTCGAAAAGGCCAAGGACAGCAAAGAGAAATACGACAAGCTGAACTAAAAAAACTGCAACCCGAAGGTCACAGTCTTTGATTTCTTACTTTGTTTCAGCTTTTTCGAGCTTCTTGCGGAACTTGGCAACACGGCCGGTATCAGCAGTGACGTTGATCTTTCCAGTGTAGAAAGAATGGCACTTGGAGCAAGTATCGACTCTCAATTCCTGTTCGGTCGAACCGGTTTCGAATGTGTTACCACAGGTCATGCAGGTAACTTTGGCGCGATAATATTTCGGATGGATATCTTTTTTCATGAAATTTTCCCCCTTACAATCCGACTTGGATACGTAATCGAGCGTATCAAGCAAGTAAAACTATATCACAACGGAAAGGCTCATACAAGGAAATTTTCATTCGATTCCATCTTTTCATTTCTTGGAATGAAGACTCTTCCCGCAATTCCGGCAGAACAGTTCCTTTTTGCGGTTCATCATATGGCAATGTGGACATTCGATTTCCTCATAGCGGGAAGAATCACGTATCTTGAAGAGACGATAGAACACCTGATTGAGGACAAAAAGAACAATCGAAAGAATCATGAAGACAAGTGATACGATGGCATAGATGTTCCATCCATCGGCCTGCTTCATTTCGAAGACGAAGAAGAAAGCAGTCAAAAGGAAGAGAAAGAGAGTGACATAGACAAAAATCTGGTAGAGGCTTTTTTTCATGCGAGTTTTTCCTGAATGTATTTATCAGCTGGATTCTTGCTCTCCGCAGTCCCAAAGGAGGACAATGTCGGCGTATAGAGAAGCTGATAGTTGTCATATTCACTCTGATACGCATATAGGAACTGAACCGAGGAAATCTCATTTCCATTCATATCGATATGGATGCCATGATACGCATTCTCGGAATCAATCGTTGTTTCACCAAGATACCAGGAGAGGAAATCCTTGCTTGTGGATTCACTTCTTGTGTAATGATAGGTCGGAAGGCCGTTGAAGATCGTAATCTCCGAATCCGATAGGACATTCAGTCCATGATTGAGAATATAGTCGGATGTGGAAAGATAATTCGGAATCTTGTATTTCTTGGTCAAGTTGTAGTCCACCTGCCAAGGCTGAATATTCTCCGTATTTTCTTCCTTGCTGACAAGGGTGATCTTGTCGCTCTCCTTGTAGGGCTGATATTCGAAAAGATAGATGCCATCGCTCTTCTTCATATAGCCAAAGCCATATGGATTCATCTTTTCGTTTCCGGCCATCTCCATCAGATCGCAGAGGTCTTTCGAATAATAGGCCATGATATAGTCTTTTGTATAAAAGACCATGAAGGAAGCCTGAAAGAATTTGTTTGTCGTCGGATTCTTCCAGTAGATTTCTCTTTGGAAGACATAGTTGTTTTCATCGATTTTCGTCTGCAGCAACTCAAGTTGTTTCACAAGAGGTGGCAATGATGCATTCACACCGGACAGATAGTCTTCCAATCCATTGACCGAAGAACAGTCCGTGGTACCGATATCCTTCATGACAGAGACATATTGGTAATTCTCATCCTCCCCATTGATATAGGTTCCATCCTTGTAGGTCAAAGAGAAGGAGACGCTCTGTATGGTATTGGTCTTGATCTTCAAGTCGAAACAATCGACAAGATTCACAATGCTTTTCTCTTCCGGATGAAGGGAACTATAGAGAAGTCTTCCCACCGGGTCGATCAATCCCCAGAGAAGGTATTTCACATAATAGGAGGAGAGATCATCCTCAGTTCCTGTGATTTCATAGACATTCTTGACCGTCTTGGACTTCGAAAGCCAGGAAGGGTTGATGGCCTGAAGGCCATAGAAAATTCCGACATCATTCATAGAAAGACTGTTTTCCTTGAATCCGAGGAAATTCTCTCTTGTCAGGAATCCACGTTCCGTCTTGGCGATGACATTGTCGTTGTAAACCTGTCCATCCGAAGAAAGGACAATCGGGAAGGCATATCCATTCTGATCGATGCCATAGCCAAGAAGATAGGCATCGGCTCCGCTATAGGAGAAGACAGGTGTCGCATAATATCCTTCTTCATCTTCATCATAGACTAGGCCTTCGAAAAGAACAGCATTCTCTGTGACGATGATCTGACTCGATGGAATTGCTTTTGTTTCATCCTCCTTGGAAACCTTGTAGTTGGCAAGGGTGTAGTTATTCAATTCATTGATATTCTGCCAGACTTTATTCAGAGCTGGAATATGCTGGATGACTTCGATTTCGACAGAACAGGAAACTTCCTTATTGGCTAAGCAGGTTGCCTTCAAGGTCGCTTTCCCGAGATTCTTTCCTAATAGGGAAATCGTTCCTTCCGAGGAAGTATCTTTGTCATCGACAAAAGAGACGATATTGCTTTCCTGTTCCAGAGAGAAAGAGACAGCTTTGCTGATCGAATCATTGGCTGTCGCCACATTCACCTTCAGCGTCAGGTAGGAACCTCGTTCAAGCTGATAAATAGACACATCAAAAGCAATGGAGATATCCTCCACAGATGCTTCTAAAATATCGCCATCGACCATCTCTGATGGTTTGACCTGGCAGGATGATGAAAATGGAAGCAGAACGCTGAACAATATGATTCCAATATGATTCTTCATAGAAAGCAAGAAAAGGGAAGTGGACAAGACTTCCCTTTTATTTTCAAGAATGATTCTTAGTCGGCTGGTGTTGTGGCTTTTTCGTTGATGGCGTCAATGATTGTCTGATGATAGTTGTTGGCAGTGTGTCCATTGAACGTCAAGGTCGTTCCATAGCAGAGTCCGGATCTCGAACCATCGCTGAGGCTTCCCAAAGCAATCTGAAGGCTGGCAGCTTTGGTCACGTTGTTTCCGTCATCGTCCTGCGTTGTATTCTTGGAAAGGATAAAGTGTGTATAGTAGCTTTCCAAGGTGATGCCAGACTGCTGGGCAACAACCTGGTCAAGAGTGTATCCACCAAAGAAGGTGCTGCAGAGATCATCGCTGACGGCTTTGCTATAGGAAATGTAGTAGTTTGTGCCACTATCTGAATAGGACGAGAAGGAATAGATCAAACCAGTTTCTTCCGTGAAGCCAAAGGTCTCGCTTGCAGAATAAGAACCGACGGCACTTGCAAACAGTTTTTCCTTATTATCACCAGCAAAGGAAATGGCTGTACCGCTGGTATTCGTAAGCGGAGTGCTACCGATTGTGACCGTGGCTGGAGTCGTGACAGCACCAGTGGCATCCTTGACTTCATCCGTCAAAGTGAAGCTGTAGGCATAATCGCCAACCAAGACAGCACCACCGGAAGTCAGAGTCTGGCTGTAGTTCTTCTTATACCATGCGATATAATTTGCATCATAGTAGTTGAAATAATAGTTCTTATAGTAGAAGGTATAGGATTTTCCACGAGTATCGCTGCTATTATCTTCATAATAGTCATTTTCGGCTAAGGCTTCGACAGCCAACTTGGCATCGCCCGACAATTCAGGAGCTGTTGTCGTGGCAGTATTCAGATAGGTATCCAATCCTGTTTCAGAAGCAGTGGTTCCGATATCCGAAAGAGTGGCAGTATAGGTGATAGCACCTGTATCCAAGCTGATGACAACATTGTTGCTGGCAACGACCGTGATGGTCATATCGATATCCGCAACGATATCAGCATATTGTGTCGAAGAACCAGTCGTAACAGTCGACCAATAGCTATCGAAATCGATGACCTGCCATAAGCAAGCCTTGATGAAGGCGACATTGTACTGAACAGCACTTGAAGCAGTGGAATCTGCTTCGATTTCGTATTCATTGGAATGATCCTTCGCGAAGGAAGAGAACCAGGAAGAGTTGACAGTTCTCATGCCGCCAAAGGCAATCGCCTGGGTCTGAGTCACATACGTCACGAAAATATCATTCGGAGAAGAGGCATCATCGCCATATCCGGAAAGATTTTCGCTGGAGACATAGCCTTCCGAACCGGTGATTCTCGATTGGCTGGCAGCCTTATATCCAGTCGAATCCTTTCCCAAAATGAATCCATATCCATCCTTATCGGTCGCAAGACCAAGAACGGAGTTACCTTCAGTTTCATAGGTTGCACCCCATGTCGGAGCAGAAAGATCTTCGCCGACGGTGGCCTTTTCAGCAATCAAGCTGTTTTCGGTGACCTTGATTCTCTTGGACGGAACTGCGGCATCGGCATCCCAGCCATACTGAGAGATTTCATCGCTCGTGGCTGTTCTGGTGACGTTCAAGGTATAGTTCTTCAGATTGTTGATGTTCTTCCAGGCAGCGGAAAGAGAGCTCAATGGTTTGACGACATTGAGTTCGACTCTGCAGGTGGAATTCGGATTGACTGTGGAAGTGGCAACCAAAGTAGCCTTTCCGATGGCCTTGGCATAGAGCGTGACATTGACGCCCGTCGTGGTGATGACAACGGAAGTCTTGTCGCTGGATGTGACAGCCGGCTTGTTCTCATTGGCATTCTCCAACGCGAAACTCAAGGTCTTGGCAGCCGCTGTATCGGTCGAAGAGACGTTGAAGCGGACAGTGAAAGATTCACCGACTTCATAGGAATCCTTGACACCGGTAGCACTGATGGTGAAAGTCGGAAGAGTCGTTGACGATGCTGGCGTGACTGTGGATTCGGTTGTCGACGAGACTTCACCTGTACTGGAAGTACCAGATGAGCTCGCCGCTGTAGGCTCACAGCCGACCAAGGCTAAGGAAGCGATAGCAATTAATTTAACAAATTTGTTTTTCATTTATATTATCCCCTCATTGATTTATGCTAAAGATTATCGCAAAAATGATTTTTAAAAAGAATAACTTAAAAAAGAAGAAATTTCTTTTTTGTCAAGATGGTTTTTGATTATTCTTTTACTTTCTATATCTAAATATCGTATTACAACATATACAGCTTATATTTTATATCTTTTTCGTTATTGTTTGATTTGCTTGAAAACGCTTTCCGATTCATACCGAAGTGATTTTCATCCATTCTCTTTAAGAATCAAAAACTGCAGAGGCATTTTCCATATCATGAAAGAATGCCTTCTGCAGTTTTGTTTCTTCTTATAAGTTCAAAAGCGAATGAACCTTGTTGGTCGTTGCACTTCCGAAGCTGTTCAGCTCGAAGTAGTCGACACCATAGGTGTGCTGGGAAATCGTGCTGTCGGTGCTATCGAATGGGGTATAGCCCAATGTGCCATTGACCGTCAAGACATTTCCACTGGCATCCAGTGTGACGCCAAGACCGGCTTTGACATTCTCGATGACATCCGCAATATCCTCTGGTGCATAGTAGTTGATGAAGTCATTGAAGATAGAGCGGGAGGTTGTCATATAATACTGGGTTGTATGATTCGACCAGATCTTTTCCTGTGTCTGTCCGAAGGCATATTTGAGATCGGAGTTGAAGGTCGAAATCGTGGAGAAGTACTTTTCGAATTCGACAATGGAAGTCGAAGCATCCGTATTGGCTTCCTTTGTCTCGTTGAAAGAGATGGTGTTGGCAGTCTCATTGTAGACGAACTTGTAGATGCCATCGCTCTTCTTCATATAGCCATAGGGATCCTTATCCCACTTGGTCGTGTCGGCAGAGAGATGTGTATTGTATTCTTCCTTGAAGGCAGCATTGCAGTCATAGAAGACATAGTTCGGCGTATAGTAGGTGTTGAACTTCAGTTCGGTCTTGTGATCCGGGAACATGGAGTTGACCTGGACATAGTTGTTCGTCTTGATGGCTGCGATGCCTTTTTCAAGATTTGCCGCAATCTTTGGAGCAGCGGCCGTGGCGGAGGAAGCGAAACCTGAATCGATATCGACAAGACTGTCATCCAAGGAGGTGTTATTGACATCATTCATCGTGATGGTGAAGATATCATTTCCATATTCGACATCGACGGAGATGGAATTGCTGTTGACAACCGTGATGGTGGTATCGATCTGATCGGCAAGGGAATAATAGTAGTCTTCGCCCAAGGATTCCACTGCAGCTGTATAGGAATCAAGATTCGCCAATTTCCAAAGCAGGGCTTCGAGATAGGCCCCCTGGATATTCGTGGCTTTTCCATCGGCATCCGTCGCTTCACCGGAGATGACATAGGTATTGTCTTCACTCTTCTCATCTGTGACCCAGGAAGGGTTGATGGCATCGAAGGAATAGAATTCTCCGACTTCGAAAGCCTGATTGGCTTTGTCTTTGGCGCCCTTAAAATTGTCTTTCGTCAAAAGACCGGCATTGGCCTGGACAAGAGGTGCAGATGTGGTGTTCAGGACATTCTGCTGTTCCTGGATATAGACAACCTTCCCATCCTTCAAGACAGACTTTCCATAGAGTGCATTGCCATTTTCATCATTGATGAGGGCTGTTCCATAAGGATCGGTATAGAGAATCGTATCTTTCAGAACGATGGCTTTGGCCGTATCTTCACTTTCTCCATTTGTCGGATTGTTTGAAGAGATATCAAGAGTATAGCTATCCAAAGCCTGAATATTCTCCAAGACAGTTCTCAAGGCTGGTTTTTCCTTGATGACAGTGATGGAAATCGTGGCCTTCACATTCGGATTGACCACAGAGGTCGCTGTGATGGTGACATTTCCTTCCTTCACACCTGTCAGGGTCGCCTTGATTCCCGTCTCAGCAACCGTCATGCTCGCCACAGAAGGATCAGAGCAGACAAAGGTGCATTTTCCCTGGGAAACAACCGCCTTGACATCCAAGGTCTTTCCGATTTCCAGTTCCGTCTCACTTGCCTTGAGCTGAAGGATGACATTCGGATAAGCAGATGTCGTCGAATCATCGACCGGGGTCGTCTCAGAAGCAGCCGGTGTTGTCGAATTCGCATTGGAGGAATTTCCTCCCGTCGAACAGCCAGCTAAGAATAACGTCAATCCCACAAGGGATAATGTTCTAATTTTTTTCATTATGAAAACCTCTTATTTCTTTATTTTTGCAAATCTCGTCCCGTATGTGAATAGAAAACGAAAGATTTTAAGATATCTTTAAGATAGAAAACGAACAAAAAAAGGAAAAAGGAAAGAAAATTGATGAAAAACTGAGAAAAAGAAAGAAAAATCAATGGAAGAGACGAATATGTGTAACCGCTACCAGTTTTTTCTTCTTTCTTATAGAAAAGGTGCCTGACGAATCAGACACCTCAATCTAGTATTCGAGACCTTTCTCTTTTCTTTCCTGCTCTTTCTGAGCATTGAGAATATCGTCTTCCTTGATCATTTCTTTGTACTTTTCGATTTCAGCAGAGTTGGCTAAGACAAAGTGACCCGGAAGGATTTCCTGGAACTTCGGTTTCTCTTTGGAATAGTCGTGTTCCGTCTTCGGATTGTAGATGATACGGACACGTTTCTTCTCGAGAAGAGGATCTGGTCGAGGAATGGCCGAAAGAAGAGAACGCGTATAGGGGTGAAGCGGATGGGCAAAGAGTTCATCCGAGGTGGCCAATTCGACCATTTCACCGAAATACATGACCGCGATACGATCGCAGAAATATTTGACGACAGACAAGTCATGGGCAATGAAGATGAGCGTCAATCCATGATTGACCTTCAGGTCATTCAGCAGGTTGATGATCTGGGCACGGATAGAGACATCCAAAGCCGAAATCGGTTCATCGCAGATCATCAGTTCCGGATTCATGACAATCGCACGGGCAATGCCGATACGCTGTCTCTGACCACCGGAGAATTCGTTCGGATATCTTGAGCAGTAATCGGAAATCAAGCCGACTTCCTCAAGAACCTCACAGGCTTTCTGATGGTTCTCCGCCTTGTTTCTCTGTCCCTGGATCTTCAGACCTTCCTGAATGATGTCTTCGACGGTCATTCTCGGATCGAGCGAGTCGATCGGATCCTGGAAGATCATCTGCATCTTGGACATGAGCTTCTTGTTGACATGGGTGTCATCATATTTGATCTGACGGATCTTTTCCTTCTGGAAATGGACGACTTCCTTCAGGTTCTTGTTTATTTCATCGATCTTTGCCTGATATCTGTCCCTGATTTCCTTGGTCTTGGCTTTTCCTTCATCGGTGACGTTGTCGACATTTTCCAGTTCGACCGTCATCTGACTCTTGAGTTCCTTGATCTCATTCTTCGCACGGATGGTGGACCACTTGATTTCCTTTTCATTCCATCTCGATCCAGCCGCAACGCGGTATCCCTTGAAGTAGACAGAACCTGAGGTGATTCTGTGAAGTCGGATCAGACTTCTTCCGGTGGTGGTTTTTCCGCATCCGGATTCACCGACCAAGCCGAAGCATTCGCCCTTCTTCACATCGAAGGAGATATCATGGACAGCCTTGAGTTTTCTTCCGCCGCCCATCGGGAAGAACATCTTGAGATGTCTCACCGAGAGGATGGTATCATTATCGACCAATTCCTGCTTGTACTTGACAAATTCGGAAGTCTCCAGACTCGGAATATAGACAAGGATATAGTCGACGACAACCAACCCAGCGGCAATAAGAAGAAGGATTCCGACGATGATCGGACCGGCCGTGATGGAATAGATGGTCTTTTCCATGGAGGCTGTCTCCGCACTTCCATTGAGGACGTTGTTCATGCCAGAAAGAGGCAAGCAAGCGAAGTTGAAGATAGCCATCAGGATGAAGAAGAAGGCACCTAAGAAGGCCAGAGCGAAATACTGTTCTTCACAATAGACATAGCTGACGAAAATGAGGGCTAGGAAGACAAGCGCAAATCCGACAATCAATCCGCCGTTCACGCTGAGCGTATAGGAATTCTTTGCAAATTCCGACCAGCCAGCCCCATTGTCATTGAAACTCCTCATGACATCGACGGTTCTTCCGAACATCATGTCATATCCAGAGAAGTTTCCAATCAATTTTGTCTCATTGACATAGCCGATGCTTTCTTCCGTCACCTTCGTATAGGATTCCATGTGTGCATATGGAACAAACATGAGGAAGAGACAGAGTATCGCGATACCCAAGGCGATTCCAAGGTAGAAATGCTTTTTCAAGTGTGTCAGAATCGCTGTCTTATGATTGTAGTTATTCATGTTTCACACCTTCTCTTTCTAAGGAAGCCTTGATACGCTGGGAGACAATCTTTGGCATCGTAGTCTTCGGAGCACGCTTATCAAGAAGCCAGGTCGCCGCATAATGCGTGTCTGTGATCTTGAAGAACGGAGGTTCTTTTTCGAAATCGATGGCCATCGCATATTTGTTTCTCGCAGCGAAGGCATCGCCTTTGGGTGGGTTGAGAAGATAGGGAGGCGTTCCTGGGATGGCTTCGAGATGCTCATGGGAATCTAGGTCCGGAATGGAGGAAAGAAGTGCCCATGTATAAGGATGGCAGGGATTATAGAACACTTCATTGGCTGTTCCGACTTCGATGATCTTTCCGGCATACATAACGGCAACTCTGTCTGCCATATTGGCAACGACGCCCAAGTCATGGGAGATAAAGATGACCGACATGTTTCTTTCCTTCTTGAGTCGATTGATCAGTTCGAGAATCTGAGCCTGAATGGTGACATCCAAGGCTGTGGTCGGTTCATCGCAGATGAGGACTTCCGGATTGGCCGTCAGGGCGATAGCGATAACGATACGCTGTCTCATACCACCCGAGAATTCGAATGGATACTGGTTATATCGTACTTCTGGCTGTGGAATGCCGACTTCCTTCATGACCTTCAGAGCTTCGGCTTTCGCCTGTTCCTTGGAGATGCGGAAGAGCTGTTCGTATTCCTTCTTTCTCTTCTCGAGCTGTTCTTCAGAAGCATTTTCAGCCTTCAGTCTTTCAACATCGGCCATATATTCTGCTTTCTTTTCTTCTTTGTATTTCTGGATTTCGGCTTTGGCTTCGGCCTGCTTTTTCTTCAAGGCTTCCTTGAGGGCAGGCGCATCCTTCCTGAATGCCTCATTGGCCTTGGCGATGATGGCCTTGGCCTGTAGCGTGCAGTTCTTATGTGCGTCTTTTTTCTGGGAAGAAAGAACCTTGATCTCCGCGGAATTCTTTTCCTTGATGGAAAGATATTCTTCACTGGCTTTCTTTCTTTCCACCATCATTTCATCAAGATACGGCTGCATCTTGACTTTCTTTTCTTCTTTCAGACTCTTCTTTTTCTCCGCATCGGTTTCCTGGCGGAGCTTGGTTTCGTATTCTTCATCCAGCGCGGCCATTTCCTTGGCATGGGAATTGATCGTGGAAGCCTTATAGGAGGCTTCGTTGATTTCCAGCTGGAGCGCGTTGATTTTCTTCGTATAGAATTCATCGGAATTCTCGATCAGACGCTGTGCCTTGCTATATTCTGCTCTTTTTCTGGCCAAGCAGGATTTATAGGCTGCTTCTTCCTTGGAGATGAGGGCATCATATTTTCTCTTGAGGAGATTCGAATTGACCAACATGGCTTCGGTGATCTGCTTTCCGACCTTCATGATCGGATTGAGGGAAGAAAGAGGATCCTGGAAGACCATACCGATCTTGTGACCACGGATACGATGGAATTCCGTCTCATCGATTTTCGTCAGGTCTTCTCCTTCATAGAGGACCGACCCTTCTTCGATGACGGCATTCGCCGAAAGAATACCCATGATGGTCTTGCTGGTGACGGACTTTCCGCTTCCGGATTCTCCAACGATGCAGAGGGTCTCTCCCTTGTACAAGTCAAAGGAGACACCACGGACAGCATGCACCAAGCCTTCATCGGTCTTGAAGGAAACCTTCAGATTCTTGACTGAAAGAATGGGCTGATTATTTTTTTCCATAATTAGTCTTCTCCTTTCAGTGATGGGTTGAAGGCATCACGCAAACCGTTTCCGAACAAATTGAAGCAGATCATCAGCAAGGAGATGATGACAGATGGGAAGACAAGCTGATAGGGGTACTGAGAAAGCTGACTCTGGCAGTCATTGAGAATGACACCCAAAGAGGACAGATTGGTCAAGCCCAAGCCCAAATAGGCGATCGTTGCTTCTGAGAAGATGACAGACGGGATCATCAGGATGGAACGGGTGACGATGGTACCCACGGCATTGGGAAGAATATGGCGGAAAATGAGTCGCGGTGCTTTGGCACCCAATGTCTTTGCCGCCAAGACATATTCTCTTCCTCGATATCGATAGAATTGGCTACGGGTTGTCGAAGCAGTTCCAATCCATCCCGTGAGACAGAGAGACAAAGCGAAGACGAAGAACGTTGTTCCCATCTTGATTGTCAAAACCGTCATCAAGACGATATACGGAACACCGCCGAGAATATCGGTGATACGTTCCATGGTGATATCGACCATGCCGCCATAGTAGCCGCTGATGCTTCCCCAGATGATACCGATGAGAATGTTGATGAAGGAGACAACGATACCTAAGATGAGGGAGGTTCTCAAACCGGCAAAGACGTATTTGAGCATATCTCTGCCCTTCTTCTCGGTTCCGAAGAGATGCGTCGGAATGGAAGAATAGCCAAGATACTTATACATCATGAACTGACCGGTGATGTTGTAGATCGGACGAGCCGGGTCTGTATCATTCTTGGTCATCGAAGTGATTTTCATTAAGTAGACTTCACTACTCTTTTCGCCTTCTTCGGTCAAAGCATAGGAGGAAGGCTTCTTAAGAAGATCATCCAACATAGCATTATCTTCTGTGGCACTGGTTTCCCAAGTGACCAAATTCGCCTTTTTCCATTTGAGGACGATGGACTGATTGGCATCCATGTTGTTTCTCAGGCCATAGGCAATCTTATACATATCATAGGTGATATCGGCTTTGACGATGAATGTATCGAAGGCATCATAACGAGCCTTGGTTGTCGCCGTCCAATAGGAAGGATTGTCGATGCCATCGGTGCTCTTCTCCTGCTGGACAAGAGTATTGGCATCCTTGATGGTCGCATCATTGGCGGAGAATGTATCAGTCGAACCGAAGCTGCGGGCGTTCAACGCTTTTCTCTGCGCAGCCGGAAGAGCAGAACCATCATTCTTCTTTCCTTCGATACGATAGGTCTGGACAAAGATGGCTGTCGGCTTTTCAAGATCATTCATGAAGGCCAAGCCGAAGGAAAGGTTCTTTCCGTTGAAGGAAGAAGCTGTAACAGTGGCTTTTGTGAATTGATAGGTCGACATATTCAGCGTGTAGCTGTTTTCGATGGCGGTCTTGAGATCGATGGTGATTTCCTTATGAGGTGTGATATTGGCACCATTGGAGATTTCTTCCTTCTCACCATAGTTCTCACTCATTCCACCATTGATGAAATAGACCTGGGAATCACTCGACATAATCAAGGAATATTTCGGGGCGGTATAATCGCCATACGTTTTTCCTTCATCCGTGCCTAAGGAATAGGTCAAGGTGTACTTATTGGAAGTGAAATCATAGCCATTGTAGGAAGTGCCATACATGGAGGCACCAATCGATAACGTCTTTGTCGAAGAAGGATCAGCTGTCAGACGGACATAGCCGCCATTGGCTCCGTTTTCGGCATGATCCATATAAGACGTCGTCTTGTTTTCGACTTTCACGACGACAGATTCATCCGGATAGTTGGCATAGTTGTCGAAGATCTTGTTTCCATCTTCATCCAGGACATCCGCACCATCCTCATCGACGACATAAGGATAATTTTCGTTCTTGCTGATTCTCGTTCCATCCCAAAAGCCGGTTCCGGCCGGGAAGAGCTTCATCGGAAGATTGGTTTCGTAATTGTGAGACTGATCGACATCAAAGGAAATCGATGCCGGCAAGATCAAAGCCAGAAGGAAGAGCATACCCAAAATGATACCAGCGACAACCGAAGAATGGTTCTTGGTGAATCTCTTCATGGCATCCTTCATGAATGTGGTCGGCTTCGTATTGAATTTCACATCATGAATGGATTTATCCTGCTGGACAAAAGTGAATTTGGAAGAATCGACAGCCTCACCGGAGGAATCTTTCGCTTCTTCACCGATCGAATAGACGAATTCGGATGGTTTTTCTGCCTCATTTGGAACGAGGTTATTCATTTCTTCGTTTTCCATTAGGCTTTCGCTCCCATTCTGATACGAGGATCGATGATGCCGTAGCTCAGGTCAACCACAAGGTTGGCAACAAGACCGATAACCGTATAAACTGCCATATCAACCATCAGGACGTTGTAGTCCTTGCTGTTGATGCACAAAATAAACAGACTTCCGATTCCAGGAATATCATAGAGCTGCTCGAGAATCATGGAACCAGAGAGAATACCGACAAATTCTCCGATGATCATCGGAACAATCGGAACCATCGAGTTACGCAAGGCGTGACGGATGATGCACTGTCTTCTCGTCAGACCTTTGGTTCTTGCCAAAAGAAGGAATTCCGAAGACATGACTTCAGTCAATTCCGCTCTTGTATAACGGGTGAATCCGGCAATCGTACCAAAAGACAGAGACAAGACAGGAATGACCATGGCCTGCGCATAGCTTCCGACGGAAGACCCTGAAGTGGGCCAGCGGTTCGGAAGCCAGCCCGTGCCATAGGCTAACCATAACAGCAACAGGGAAATCGTAACGAAGGAAGGAACAGAGATCATAACCATGACCAACGTGGAGATGAGACTGTCCTGCCATTTGTTTTTCTTCAAAGCAGCGAGAATACCAAACACGAATCCGAGAGGAACCGAGATGATCATCGCAAAGATGTTGACGAGAATGGTCGGCTTGAGACGATCGACGATGATGTCCATCGCATTGAAGCCAGGACGGATGGCGGAACTGAGTCCCCAATTCCATTTCGTGAAAATACCGCTTAGCCAAGCGAAATACTGCTGAATGATGGGCTTGCGATAGAAGAAGGACATAAGGCCATCATTCGACGTATATTTCAGAATGGCATCACCCAAGTCGGATTGTTCCGTGTTATAGACCACGTAGTAACCCAGATTCACTTGGTTCTGGCAATAGGCACGGAGATCATTTGCATTCGTCGGCATTGCACCATCCGGAAGCAGTTTGACCAAGAAGAAGGTCAAGCTCAGAATGATGAATGTGGTAATCAACAAGAGAACGATACGCTGAATGGAATATTTGACAATATAAGGTATCTTCATAGTCTTTTATTTCGAAGAGGCCGTCAAACCAACATAGGTCAAAAGGTTCATTGTCGTGGTGAAAGTCTTTGTGAGCTCACTGCGGCTTCCATCATTTTCCAATGTCTTCAAGACAGCATCATAGGAGATAGTCAAAGTGACATTGGTCGTATCTTCCTTCGAAGAGCCATCGGATGTATTGAATTCTTTTCCGAGAGTCAGGGTGACGACACCATTGGAATCCGGTGTGAGGGTTGTGTAGTTGGCTTCAGTGGAATTGATGATGTAGTTCTTCCAATTGCTTTCAGCGGAAGCGTTGGAGATTCTGAACTTGATGCTGGTGGCACCGCCTTCGATCAGCTGCTTGAAGCTCAGCTTATAGGTGGCTGTATGATTGGTATCATCCTTGCTTTCATATTTCTGGCCGTTGACGAATTTTGTCGAAGCATTTTCGACCGTGGCAATGGCACCCGAGGAACCTAAGACCGTTCCGGTATTGGCAGCGGACCACAATCCATCGAAGGACCAGGTCTTTCCATCATAGACGATGGTATTCTTGCTATTTCCTTTTTCGTATAAGCCAGCACCGACAACCGACGTATCCGGACCCCAGTTCAATGTGAACGAGGAAGAGTTATCGGATTTTAGGACTTCAAGGAAGTTGAGCGGGTTGAGGGAGTTACCGGAAATCGAGCCGAAGCCCAAATCGAACTGGCCCTGTTTCATCAAGGTGTAGACCTGCTGATAATCTGAGTTTCCAGTCTCCTGCTGGAGATAGAGCTTGTAGCCACTTCCAGCCTTTTCTTTACTCACCTCTGCGAAAATTTTCTCAACATAGGTGAAAATATCTTTGTATTCTCCGCTATCGGTCGTATTCATCCATTCCATATCGATCAGGACTTTGTATGGATTCGACTCCGTTCCGCCTCCGGCACCGCCATTTTCCGAATTAAAGGCACCAGACTCTCCTAAAGGCATGATCACTTCATCGAAGGCTGTCTCAAGTTCGCTCTTCGCATATTCATAGTTGAAGCCATAGGTTTCATTGTAGCGGTCAGCCAAAACAGCCTTATGAGCCGCTGTAGTGTTATAGGAAATACCACTTTCCGGATCGATAAGATAGTTGTCAGAGAAATATTCCTGGGTCGGAGTCGAACCGCGGGCTTCGCAGATTTCTTTTCTGTTGATGGCAAAGGAAAGGAAGTTCAGGAAGTGGATATTGGACATATACGGCTTGCAGGCTGTCTGCGGAGTTTTTCCGGATAAATCCTTATTCAGCTTCGTCCATGTATTTGTGGATGTGTCGACCTGGGCATTCGTTCCAGTCGGGCCAAAGCGCTTGAGCCACTGTGTCTCTGTGGAAGCGTTGACGTTCAGTTTGAAGTTCGAAGAACCTTTCGTCTCATATAAACGCCATCCCATCGTTTCGTTTGTGCCGCTATCGCTGGAGAAATCACCGCCTGCCTTCATTTCATTGGCAGTCGGAGCATAGGAATCAATCGAACCGGCAAGGAAGAGGTTTTTCAGATTTTCCTTCTGGGAAACAAGATTATAGGAAATACCCTCGAGGTTATAGACCTTTCTTGTGGTGGTTCCCAAAGCGGTTGTCCACTTATCTTCGGTATAGAAATATTTGTCATTCTTCTTGAAATCGATATTCGTATCATTCCATCTTTCGATATAGTATGGGCCTGTGGAAAGCATGGTATCCAATGGAGTAACCTTCGTTTTGGTGATGGTCACATCCGAGCAGTTCTTTCCCAGATACTGACCCGTCCAATGCTTGATGAAGGATTCCGGCAAAGGAGAATACAAGGAACTGGAAAGATAGTACATCGCATAGAACTGCGTGCAGTTTTCAAGAAGGTTGAATTCGATAAAGTCGCCCTTCTCATCATGGCCGGTGAAAATGTTGGAACCCATGAACTGCTTCCAAGCAGATTCATCCCAAAGGGATCCGTCGCTCGGAGCGGCGGAGGTCTTTCCATAGTAGGTGGCAGCACCAGTGAAGCCGGAGATGCCTTCGGTCAATTCAGCGCCACGATACTGGCCATTCCAGGAAGTGAGCATGAACTTGAGAGGTGTGAGATAGTCTTCCAATTTGACATCCGTATTATCATAGGTGCTTGTGAAACTATTTGTCGAACCGGTTCTATATTTGACACCGCTTCTCAAATGGATTCTCCAACGTCTGTTGTTGTTGTAATTTGCAGAAGTGCTCGGAATTTCAGCACCATAGTCCTTCACAGAGCCATCGGCATTCGTGGTCGGCTCTTCAACGGCAATCGGTTTTTCATCCGTTGCCAAAGAAGGATACCATTCATATCCATCGGCTGTCTGATTCATACGGGTTGCATAATAGGCATTGGCAATATAGTCATAAATGGTGGAAACATCGCTTCCGGATGCATTCATGGCGTTGGCATGCGCCGGAAGAGAAGTTGTACCGATATTGTAATAGGAGCTCTTGCCAGAAGCAGCATTTTTCAATTCGCCATTCAAAACACCTTCACGGGTCGTTCCCCATCCATAGCCGCTGATATAGCTCTTCGGCTGAGGGACATAACGGGTATTGTAGGCCATTTTGGAACCATCGGAGAAAATGGTGATACCGGTCAGATAGTTGTCGACGGCATATTTCTCCAAGGAAGCCAGGATTCTGGATTTTTCATCATAGGAAGCAGAAGCATAGGAAACACCACCGCTTGCCTGGGATGTGCTTTCAACGGTGAATGTGATCTTGATTTCCGTATTCTGTGCATCCTTGATGGTGATAACGGCACTGCCCGCTTTGACCGGTGTGAGTTTTCCCGTGTTGGCAACAGTCAAGACAGCGCTATCCGAAGAAGCATAGCTGAATGTGCCACTTTCTCCATCCGACATCGCACAGGTCAGAATGGCTGCATTGTCGCCTATGGAAATCGATGCAGTTCCATCCTTTGTATAGCGTGTTCCCTTATAGAGAACGTAGAATTCGCTTTCTTCCTCCGGCTCTATTGTCGAAGAATTTGTGGAATCTGTCGTGCCCGAAGTCTTTCCACTCGAACTTGCATCCGTACGGCTGCAGGATCCAAGCATCGCAATCGACGTCAAGGCCATCATCAAGACTGCTTTGTTCATTTTTTTCATAGCTCTATGCCTCCTAATGAATATTACAACACAAAAAGATAGGTCGGTTACCTTTTATCTACATATTTTATTATATTTGATTTCCTAGTCAACAAGGAATAAATCGAGATGTTTTCATTCATTTCTTTTCGAAATAGAAAACGCTTCCAAATTATCTTCCCAATCCTGGAAAAAATGAGAAAATCACGCAAAGAACAAGACAGATTCCTCCGATTGCAAGAAAGGGAATCCAGGTCACTTTGTGATTGCTTCTTTCTTCCTTGATGTGAACCTTGTACTCATAGGCATCCTGGTATTTCTTGGGAATCCCTTTTTTCCAGGAAGATGTCCAGTTGATGATCTGATAGGAAAAGACATCGAAGATTCCACTTCTCGCCACAAAGCGAAGAGAAAGATATCCAAGCCAGACAGCAGAAGGCAGAATCAGAATATCGCTGAGATTCCATTTCGTGAGAAAGTACATCAGAAAGATATACGTCAACGTCAGTGCACTGAGCACAAGCAGGAAAAGGATATTTTTCTTTCCATCTTTGGTAACAAACATGAGATCTCCTTATAAAGCAAAAGCCTTGGAAGGATAGACCAAGGCTTTTGACAATCACATTGTGATTTTACTTCTCTTCTTTTTTCTTCTTGAGGGCAAGTCCAACTCCGACAAGTCCGAGAGCAGCGATGACGCTCGAAGTTCCGATGATGGAACCGAAGCATCCCTTCTTGCCTTCAGAAGAGGAGGAGGAACTCGACGAAGAATCTGTGCTGGAAGAAGAGGAATCCGGAGTCACAGAAGAATCTGGAGTGGTCGAAGAGGAGGAAGAGGAATCAGCAGAACCGCCATTGGCCTGTGGCTTGTGGCTCAACTGGATGCTGCTGACACCCTTCTTGATGGTCACAGAGAGGATACCTGTGGCCGCATCATAGGAGTAATCAGAAGCAGCGGCTGTTTCACCATCGAGAGTCACAGAAATATCACTGGCGGATAATCCGGTCTGAAGCTGGATGTTCAAGGTGTAGGTATTCAGCTTGGAAGGATCGATGATGTTTCCTTTGGCATCATAGATGCTGATGGTGTACATATTGGTCGATGGATCGATTTCATCAACAGAGAAGTCATATTTATCAGAGAAGAAGGTTCCAGCGACCGAGAATGTCATATCCGATGGATGGAGGAGGATCGTGGTTGCATTATGAGCATAATCAGATAAAGCGATTGTGACTTTATTGTTGTTGAGAATCGTCTTCGACAAGGTGGCAGTTGCCTCATAGGTATCATTTGTTCCAGCGACAAGCTTTGGAACCAAAGCGATGGAGCCGATCTTGATGATATCATTCGCACCCTTGGCAGTGACCGTCAGTTTTGTGGAAGTGCCGGTCGTCGTTGTCTTTGCAGAGAGAAGTGTCGGAGCTGTGGAATCGATCACCAAAGTGTAGGTCTTCTTCTGAACCTTGTTGTTGCCCTGGGCATCCTTGACACCCTTGAGGGTGAAAGCGAATTCCAGAGTATAGGTTCCTTCAGCGATGCCAGAGACATTGATATCGGCATAGCCTCTATCCAAAGAGTAGCCGGAAGTGTTGGCAGTGAGCCAGGATTTGACAAGACCATACATCGTGGTGTTCATGTAGGTCGTGCTCGATCCTTCGATCAAAGCGCTGACAGAACCGGTCTTGACAGACTGGCCATTGGCATTCTTGATGGACCATTCACCCTTGGTGAGAGAACGGTTGACATAGAAGAAGGCATTGATGTGCTGCGAAGAAGCAGAACCGGCATAGAACTTTCCTTTTTCTTCACCGGCGACAGAAAGCAAATCGGAACCATTGGCAACCGGAGAGGAATTGAAGCTGCAGATGCTCTGAAGCTGAGCCGAAGTCAAAGAGTTGGCAGAAGCAGAGATGGCAGAGCCGGTATAGGCATTCGGCTTGGCATAGTTGGCATTGAGATGCTTGAGGTAGTTGTCAGCCAAATCCGAATTATAGACGTGATAATTCGAATTGTATTTTCCGTTGGAAAGAAGACTTTCCTTTTCGATATCGAATGGTTCGACGGCATCGGCAACAGAATAGTCGCCATAGAATCCAAGATATGGAACCGTCAATGTTTCCAAATCGTTCTTGGAGGATTCTTCCAGCTTGAGGTAGCCTTCGACGAAGGTACCGCCGGCTTCAGCGAAGTATTTGGCGATGTAGTCCTTGAGCGTACCGGAGAAGTTTTCGATATAGTCGCCATCATTCCAATCCTTTTCGAAGTGGAGGTCATCGATTCTGATCTTGACCTTGCCCGTCTTTGTGGAATTGGCAGCGACCGTGATGGTCTTATCAGCCGAAGCATCCAACTTGGCGTTGCTGTCTTCATAGTCGAGAACGACATCATCCATGACAGACATGGTCGGCGTGCCGACGAAAGTCGGATAGGTCGAGGCATCCTTTTCATTGAAGGTGACACTGGAGCTATAGCCGACTTCTTCCTTTCTCGAATCAGCCTGTTCAGCCGCATAGGAAGCATGGGTCGTGGAGATTTCCAGCTGCGGAATCATGACCGAGACAGTCGGAGTATAAGTCTTGGAAGTATTCGAATCGTTGTGGATGGTGTAATCAAATTCGATATAGGCAGCATCCGTTGTCGAAGCAAAATCACCATCGGCGACATACAGAGAACCGCTGTTCTTCAATTCAGCCTTGGACTGAGTGGTATTGTCGAATCCATCTGCATCCGCATTGAGAACATCGATATATGAATCAGCCTTCAGCAAGGAAGCGACGTTGATGCGTCCGGCACCCTGCATTCTTGGAGAGTTCTCAGCCTCCTTGGCACCATCGATCAGCTGATCGGCTGTGGACATGGCCTTCTTGGAGAGAATCTGCTTGATTTTCTTATAGTCGGCATCCTTGGTTGCAGAATCAGACAATTCTGCCTTCTTCTGGGCTAAGGCAACAGCCATGGCACCGGTAAGGTTTGGAGCAGCCATGGATGTACCAGACATATTCTCATAGCCATACAAGCCAGAGGTTCCGGTTGTGGAGGAATCGCCTGTGATGGCATTGGAAGCGGCGGCATTGACAGCACCGATGATCTGGCTTCCCGGAGCAGCGATGGTCGGACCGATATCCAAGTTGCTGGAAGGGCCATCCGAAGAGAATGAGGAAACGGTATTTCCATCACCGGCTTCGGCAACGTTGTTGACCATCAAAGTCATCTTGCCCGTCTGTCCGGCAGCACCCCAGGCGCTGGTGGAGTTCTGGAAAACAAAGACGACCGGGATATCCGGAGAGTTGTTGGAGAAAGCCATGGAGAAGTTGAAGGTCGTGGAAGGAGAGTTGTTGATGACGACAAGGGCGATGGCTCCCTTTCTCTGGGCAGTCTGATATTTCTGGACGAAAGTGGTATTTCCACGATGAACGACGGCAATCTTGCCTTCGACATCCAATCCTTCATAATCATCATCTTCACCATATCCGCCGATGACGACATAGTCCTTGCTCACGACATTGTCCTGCTTGAAGTAGGATTTGGTCGCATCGAAGGAATCGGTTTCCTTGCACTGGACATAGGCGCCTTCGACCACTTCGCCATCCTTGACCAATTCAGTATAGTAGACGGTCTTATCCGCATTGAACTGCGCTTCGGTCAAGCCTTCCTGCTTCGTATAGCCGAGCAAGTCGGTCATACGGCGATCCTTGGTGAAGGTCTGCGTGGAGGAAGAGACGACCTGATCGGAATACGAGACGGAATTCTCAACTTCAGAACCGGTCTGTGTGACTTTCATGATGGAGGAATAGAAAGCCTTGTTCGGGTTGGAGGAAGCGACGATGTTGGCGGCTTCATCATAGTTGGCATAGCTGCCAAGGATACCGCCTTCGACGATATCGGTGGTGTAGTCGGAATAGTTTCCGCTGGAGAAGCTCGATTTACCCGAGTTGCCGGCGGAGATATTGCAGATGACGCCATTGTCGGCACAGGCCTTCAAAGCCTTGTAGGATTCATTGTCAATGCCATCATTGTCTTCGCCACAATCGAAAAGATCGCTACCCAAAGACATATTGATTTCATCCAATCCGAGTTTCTTGGCATCGTTTAAGGCAGCGATGACACTCGTCGTGCTGGCACCGCCATCGGTATCACCGAAAACCTTGAGGATGGCTAACTGGGCATTGGGAGCAATACCCTGGAAATCCTCGCCATTGGCGGCTGCCAAGGAAGCGACGTGGGTACCATGGTTGGAACCATTTTCCGTCGGATCGACATCCGTATCATTGCCGGCATAGTCATAGGCATAAGGAATCTTGCTATTGATATAGGTAAAAGCCTTGCCTGTCTTCGTGCAAAGACCATTGGCATTCGTCAGATTTTCCTTTGTGAAGGGCGTTTCGATGCCGCTGGCAAGCGGCGTGAAAGCAGCCTTGTTGATTTTGGATTTGAGATTGTCGTTGCTTTCAAGAGAAGTTCTGGCAGCAGTTCCGACAACCTGGTTCATATAAAGGCCGGTATCCAAAATACCGATGGTGACACCTTCACCACCCTTGTAGCTGCCTGTTCCGGAAACAGCTTCGATATCTTCCTTGGTCGATTCCATCGTCTCCGAGGAATAGTTGGCCAATTTTTCCTTCTTGATCGTCGTCGCTGTATCCTCGGCTGTGATCTCGACTGGCGATTCATCGCCATCCGGAGCAGCATAGGTATGGGACTCCATGACATTCTCGACGTTGAGGGTGTTCTTCAGGATCTCTGCATTCTGTGCAGTGGTCTTGATGGAGAATCCATTATAGACGGCATCATAGACATAAGTTACTTCATAAGAATCTTCGTCTAATTTTGCAGCCAATTCACTCAAAACCTGCTTACGGTTCTTGTCAGCAAGAGCTTTTTCCTCTTCCGAACCGGTGACATCGCCCTGAACTCTGACGATGTAATCCTTTTCGCCTGTCTCCTCTGTTCCAAGAAGAGCATCGACCTGGGTATTCTTATAGCCGACGAAGCTAAGACCCATGATCAGGGCGAAAGAAGCAAATGTAAATACTTTTTTCATATTCGCTTTCCTCCAAATAGAAATTCAGTTAAAAATTTTAATTGAAACACGTTATCAAAAAAAGAAAAAAAACAACTTTCATGATGGTAAAAAATCATAAAAATTGTAGAAAAATAGAAAAAAATCGTTTTTTTCTTCTTTTTTTGGCTGATTTCTTAATGTTTTCTTAAAAAATAATTTTCTTTCTTTTTCACTGGAAACGCTTACACCATCCAGTGATAGGAAAAGATCAGGCCTTCATCAGTTCTTCGACCACTTTGACCATGTCTTCCATTTCATTGTAGTCGACATATTCATATCGTCCATGCATGTTGTAGTCTCCCGTCCCGAGGTTCGGACAGGGCAATCCCATGAAGGAGAGCTGGCTTCCAGTGGTTCCGCCACGGATGGCTTCATATTCATAGGACATGCCAAGACGGGAATAGACGTCCTCCATCTCCTTTTGGATTTCCGGATACTGATCCATGACTTTCTTCATATTGTGATACTGTTCATGGATGTTCACCTTGATGGCTTCATATCCGAGTTTCTCGTTGAGTCTTCTGGCTGTGAACTTCGCTAGAGAAATCATCTCCTGCATCTGATTCTCATCAAAGGAACGGATGATGTAGTCGCCTTTGGCCGCATCCTCATTTCCGCTCATCGAGCAGAGATGATAGAAAGGCTCTTTATCAGTGGTCTCCTCCGGCCTCAGGCAATCCGGAAGCGAAGAATGGAATTTCATCATGACGTTGCTGGCATTGACCATCTTGTCCTTGGCAGAGCCGGGATGGATGGATTTTCCATTGACTTCCACTTCCATGGCATAGGCCGTGAAGGATTCGATGGCGAGATATCTTTCATCGCCGCCATCGATGGTATAACCGTATTTGCTCGTGACATTTTCCATCGAGATATGCTCGGCATCCGCACCGATTTCCTCATCGGTGGTGAAGATGATCTCGAGGGAGCGATGAGCGATGTTTCCTTTGAGAATATTCGTCAGCGCCGTCATGATGATGGCGATGCCGGCTTTGTCATCACCGCCTAGAAGCGTATCACCGCTGGTGGTGATGATGGTATGTCCAAGAGAATGTTCCAAAGAAGGGAATTCCTTTCTCGAGAGCGTGAGTTCGTCATTGAGATGGATATCCTTTCCATCATAGTTGGTATGGATCTGTGGCTTGACATCTTTTCCACTCGCTTGATTGGAAGTATCCATATGAGCCAATAAGGCGATGGCCGGCTTTGATTCATCGCCATAGAATTTCGCATCGACCACACCGAACTGATTGATGCTGATTTCATCCGGATTGAGATTCTGGAGTTCTTTGAGCATCTCCTTGGAGAGCTCGTAGATCTTGTCATTGCTGGCTTTATCTTTTCTTTCGATTGTCGCCGTTGTCTCAAAAGAGACGTATTTCAGAAATCGTTCCATTAGGGTCATATTCTTGTTTCTCCTTCTATGATTTCACGTGAAATCTATTCTTGGTTTTCCTCTTCCTTGTGTGTCAGGGAATAGATGAAATTGTAGATCTTGAATTCTTTGTTGAAGCGATACATCTTGGCAAAATTTCCCTGTCCGATATTGCTCGGCTTGAGCATATTCTGATCAAGAGGAAGCTTGTCAAGGATTCTTGGACCGATATGGATTGTTCTCTTGATCGTCGAATTGATGACGGCCAGGTTGAATTCATAGCGGAGGGTTCTTAATTCATCATCCTTGGTCTCATTGAGCAAGGCATCATAGTCCAGATGACGCTTGGAGAATTCGACATCGACTTCATTTAAGACGATGACGGCATTGAGTTTCTCTCGGCTTCGATATTCTCTTCGATAGGAGTTGAGAAGAACCGCATAGTCGAGAACTTCGCGATAGGCATCTTTCTCATTCGAAGAGAAGGTCACGAAGGCGTAGTTTCCGTTTCCAAGCACGGTCTTCATCTCGACAAAGGAAGTCGGGCAGATTCTCTTGACTGTGCAATCCATCAGATCGAAGAATTCCATCAGGGCTTCTTTTTCTGGCTGCGCCTGGCTGACGCCGAGAATCTTGACGAAGAGATAGATAAGCGGAGACTTCTTCTCCTGATTCTTCTTGGTGACTCTTAGGGCCTGCGAGAAATCATAGGGATCCGAGATATAGTCGGAAGAGAGAATCTTGTTCTTTTCACCGATTTTCTTGACGATGAATTCATTTCCATTCGTCTTGAACGGCACATCGAAATGATAATCCGCAATCGATTTGAGGTTGGCGATGGCGATATTGTCATTCGTCTCTCCTCCATTCGGATCCAACAGGAAGAAATCCCATCCATAGTCGCTGTTTCTGTTCTGATAGTCTGTCATGCGGATGAAACGACCGGCAAAATCAGAGACCTCGCTCTTCTCCATGGAAAAAATCTGGTCGTAATAGTTAAGTGCCTTCTTCTTTCTTTCCTTATCTTCCTTCGTATAGGAAACTTCCTCCTTCAGGACGAGGGATGCCTCTCCCTGAATCGGCTTGATTCCCTCAAGAAATTCCTTCTTCCATTCCGGATGTTCCTTGAAGGAAGAAAGAATATTCTCTTCATCAAAAGGAAGAGACTGACCAAGAAGGGCATTTCTCAGCGTGAGGAAAGATTCCTCTTTTCCATTCAGGGATAGATAGAGAGCTTTATCCTGAATGAGATTCTTCTCGTTCTTCAGCGTCTCGATTTCACTCTTGTAGCTGTCGATTTCATTTTGAAGAGAAGAAAGCGAATCCGCATTCTTCTTCTGCGTGAGTTCCTGATCGGATTTCATCTGATCGATTCTCTCATTGAGAAGAGTCTTATCGGCAGAGAGCTGCATCTTTTCGTTCTTGATGTATTCCAGTTCGGAATTCAGGGAAAGAACTTTTTCCTTGTTCTCATTCATCTGGCGGACAAGGGAATCCTTCTCGAAGAGAATATCCTGATTCGCCTTGTTGCTTTCCTCAAGCTGTGCATTGAGTTCCTTGATCTGATTCGAAAGATTCTGATTCTCTTCATTCACCGAAGCCATCTGATCCGAGGAAAGTTCACTCTGGGCCGTCAACTGATTGTAGTTGGCCTCCAGTTCCTGATTCTTCTGAAGAAGCTCATCATATTTCTTCTGCGCCTCTTCCTGTCTTCCTTTTTCTTCCTGAAGGGAACTCTCCAAAGATTCTTTTTGGAGCTTCATCTCTTCTTTTTCCTGTGTGAGAGAAGAAATGATGATTTCTTTTTCCTGAAGATCATTCTTCAGCTGATTCATTTCAGAAAGAATCTCATTGGTCTTGTCAGAGGAAACTTTGTCCTTTTCCTCTTCCTGATTCTTGATTTCCTCAAGTTGGGAATTCAATGAAAGAATTTTTTCTTCGAGTTCGGCTTTCTCTTTCTCGAGCGAAGAAAGACTCATCTGAGCGGCATTTTCTTTTTCCTGCAATTCGTTGATTTGACCGGAAAGAAGGACATTGCTCTCTTTCGAAAGGGAAAGTTCATTCTCCAGCTGTTCTTTTTCCTGCTTGAGTGTCTCATAGGAAGAATTCTTCTCTTCCCTCTGATTGGAAAGTTCACGGATTTCATTCTTCAGGGATTCATTGGCTGAAAGGATATCCTGAATCTGTTTCTGATTCTCTTCGATTCCCTTCTGGATTCTTTCATTTTCTTCTTTGACTTGCTGATTTTCATTCTCCAAAGAAATTTTCTCATACTCGAGAGATTCTTTGTTCTCTTTCAGGAAAGCAATCTCTTTTTCATTTTGTTCGATTTTCTTCTTCAGATCCTCGATGATGAAAGAGATATCCTTTGCTTCCTCAAAGGTATTCGCCGATGCATTTTCTTCGCCAGAAGGCATCTCCTCAGAAGTCTCATCTAAGGATTCATCTTCCAAAAGAGGATGCTCCTCAAGAATGGGAGTCGCCGCTTCCATACTTGGTTTTTCGATAGGATTCTTCACTTCTTTGGCAGGTTCTTCTGAAGTCTTTTCTTCCTGAACAGCTTCCATCGGCTCTTCAACGACCAGAGAAGAAACTTCCTCTGCTGGTTCTTCCAGCACAGTTGTTTCTTCTTCGGTTGCTTTGTTTTCTTCGACCGATGGCGTCTCTTCCTGAACCATTTCTTTTGGTTCTTCAGGCTGTTCTTCCATCACTGTCTTTTCTTCCTGTACATTTTCTTCCGCCACTGTCACTTCCGGAGTAAGAATCTCTTCTTTTTCTTCTTCATCCTCAAAGAAGAAATCATCCTGGGCGGCGATTTTTTCATTGATGACATTGTCCTGGATGGACTTCAAGGAAGGAATATGGAATCCAGGAGTAATGTTGTTTCTCGAGACGGCGATCTCATGAAATCTCTTCCTGTTGTATTCTGGATTCTGATTTTCTTCTGTTGGATCCATATTGATGGGATTGTTTCTTTCGGTGATGTCATAGATGGAAAAGGTTCCATACTGTCTTCCTTTTCGCACCTCAAAAAGATGATTTCCGACCTTGAAGGAGGACTTTCCCTGACGGAAGCCCATCGTATTCAAAGAACAGGGCAGAAGATTGCTTTCCTGAGAAAGGAAAGGCTTCTTTTCATCGATATCCCATCCATAATGGGAATCCTTGTTCTGAAAATCGGCTTTTCTCATCGGATGAGAGGCAAAATCATAGGCCACATCCACATCGCCAAACAGATTCGTCCATATTTCGTATGCGCGTTCTTTTTCCATAGTAGTACCTCACAGCTTCTATTTCGTGGACTGTTTCAGTTCCGAATAGAGTTCTTCATTTATTTTACAAAGAATTTCGCAATTTATCTTGCAAACCTTTCGATCATAGGTCAAAAGACCGTTATATTCCGTCTCACAGTCGGCCAATTCGGTATAGATGGCCATATTGAGGCCGTCCTTGATCTGCGGGATGATCTTCTTCTCGTAGAGAGCAACATATTTCTTTTCAAGTTCTTCCTTGCTCTTCACTTTCCCGTGTCCGAAGCATCCTTCATAAAGGGAATGGCCTTCGACCTTGTAGGACATGCCACCCATCTCGGAAATAATGAAACAGCGTCTCTTCTTATCTTTCCTTTTCATTTTTGGAAGCGTATAGGTATGGATCGAATAGAAATCGCTCTCGGCATCATACCATCCGGAGGCGGTATCGAAAAGTTTCGTCTTTTCCTTCTCTTTCAGTTCACGATAGATTTCGCTTGGCGAGAATTCACCCCATCCTTCATTGAAGATCGAATAGATGATGACGCTCGGATGATTGTGATAATACTTCAGATATTCATCGCATTCCCTTCTGAATTCCGCTTTTCCTTCATTGGACGTTCTTGCCATTCTCTTGTCGGTCAGATTCTTTTCATTCAGAGATGGGAAAAGTCGAGGGATGACACACCAGAAGAAGGAATATTTGTCGCCTCCACAGGGGAAATCCTGGATGAGGAGCATACCTTCCTTGTCACAGAAATAGTAGAACGGATCGAGTTCCGTCTTGATATGCTTTCTGAGGCAGTTGAAGCCCATCTCCTTGGCTTTCCGGATGTCATAGAGATATTCGTCATAGCTTCTTGGCGTATAATTTCCGATCGGATAATAGCCCTGATCGAGAAGTCCACTTAGGAAAATCGGTTTTCCATTGAGAAGGATTCTCTTCTGCTGGTTGATTTCCCGAATTTCGATTTTTCTTATGGCAAAATAGGTCGATACGACATCCTTTCCATAGCGGATGGTCGCATCATAGAGATACGGATTCTCATTGTCCCACGGATGGAAATCATCCAGAAGGGAGATTTCATTTTCCTTGTTGACCTCGACTTCATAGTCTTTTCCATGGAAGGAGAAAACGGCTTTTTCATTTCCAGAGGCAAGGATATTCACTTTGATTTTCCGGTTATCGTAGTCTGGCGTAAAGATGACTTCCTTGACATATTCTTCCTCGACGGATTCCATCCAGATCGGCTTATAGACGCCGCTCGAAGAAGAATAGAAATATCCGGTGACATCCAGTACCTGCTTTCCTCTTGTATGATAGGAAGCATCCGTCTTGTCCTTCACTTTGAGGGTCAGAGAGAAGGTATCCTTCACATCATCAGGAAGAACGACTTCGAAGGCAGTGAATCCGCCGATATGCTTCGTGATAAGGCGTTTATCGATGAAGACTTCGCATTCCTGATCGACACCTTCGAAATGAAGAATCGTCTTCTTCTTTCTGAATCCCATCGGAAGCGTCACCGTCTTGTGATAATAGAGGATATCATCGATTTCCATGAGATGATTGACCAAGGAATAAGGGGATTCGATGGCAAAGGGAACCATGACATGGTCGAAATACTGCTTGGGAAGATTCTCATCCTTCGAAAGACAGAAATCCCATAATCCGTCCAGATTGAGATAGGAATCTCTCTTCAGGGATGGACGGGGATAATCCGAAAGCGGAACCTCATCGATATCCATCTTCACTTCGACTTTGTCCTTCAGAAGATAGCCGTAATTCTTCATGTCCTTCTTTTCCATCTTCAGATAGATGACAATCGGAATGATAGAAAGAAGAAGAATGCCAAGTCCGACCAAATAGCCATATTGGCTCGGAACGACAGAACTGTCACCAAAGGAATTTACATAGGTCTTTCCCAGTGAGGCGTTCAGGGCATCGCCGATGAAAGGTCCGATGCACATCGGAAGAGCGACGACAAAAAGCATTCTCACACCCATGAATGTGCCTTCTTCAGAGGCGGGGATATTTTCTCTGACCAAGGCGTTAATGACGGTCGGAATGCCAACATAGCCTAGAATCATGATGGTTCCGCTGATAGCGGCATAGACGGTCTTGGAAGAATCATTCTGAATCGACGGGATGAAGAACATCATCAGGACACCTAGAGCAAAGAGAATGAGAATTGGAAAGATCATCTTGTTCTTTCCAAAGAGATCCGAGGCAAAGCCGATCAGGACGCTCAAGAGAGAACCCAAAAGAAGGGCGATCGCCATGACGATGGCAAAGGAAGTCAATCCGCTGCCGGTATTCGGAATCTGGCAGGTTTTCTCAAGATAGACCATCAGATAGGGGAAGAAGACCTGGGTCGCCACGGCATAGATGAAATAAATCATGAAAAGAACATAGAGTTTCTTGTTCTTTTTGATAGTCTTTGGCTTGAAGCCTTCCGTCAATTGTCCGATATAGCTTTTTTGGGAGATTTCTTCCTGTTCCTTGGGAATCAAAAAGAAAGAGAAAATACCCATCAGGACGACAAATCCGCCGATGAGATAGAAAAAGAGATCCCATTTGGCATCATGGACGCCTTCGACACTATCTGTCGTCAGCCCATTGAGGCAGACAAAGATGACCAGCATGGCAATCAAAGGAAGAATCTGAAGAACGCCTTCCACTCTTCCCTTCTGCTTCTTGGGAATATTTTTGGTGATGTAGGAATTGAACGCCGCATCATTGGCCGTCGACCCGAAGAAGGTCATCACACAATCGATGATGATGACAAACATGGCCGCCAGAGAGCTCGTCATGGCCAGAGGGAGAATTTCATTGGTCGAATTGACGTTGAAGAGACCGAACATCGCCGTGGCGACACCCCAGAGCATATAGCCGATGGAGATGAAATACTTCTTGTGTCCGACCTTGTCCGTCAAAGCACCCATGAAGATCGTCGTCAATGTCGCGACGATGGCACTCGCTGCCGTCGTCAGTGCGATATAGAACGAATAATCGAACTGCTGTCCTGCCGGCGAGGAGAAATTGAGGTAGGTGATGTAGGTGTTGAGATACATGTTTTCGATTGCCCAGGCCATCTGACCGGCAAATCCGATCAGGATGACAAAGAGCCACATCCTCATGCCGATTTTATTTTTTTCTTTTCCCATAAACTTTTTTCCTTTTCATCCATACCACGAAAAAGACCTACCTTGCATCGGTAGATCTGATTTTTTAGTAGGTCGACATACGGATTGGCGTAATGATCTGAATATTTTCCGGATTCTCATTCTGAACCATGAACATTCTGGTCGGAGAGGCAAAGACGAAAGTGACCTTGTCGCTCTTGAGCGCCTTCACGGCATCGACAGCGAAATCGATGTTGAATCCGATTTCGAAGATATTGACCTCCTCCGGAAGGGTCAGTTGGGCTTTTCTCAAGACTTCATTCGAATTTCCGAAATTTGTCGAACGCGCTGATAAGGAGACACCGGTATCCTTGCTTATGGTGAAGCGGACCTGGGAATTTCGATCTTCAGCCGAAGAGATGATTTTCACACGATCGGCAGCGGAGAGGAATTCGGCAGTATCGACCTTGACGCTATAAGGGAAGGAAGGTGGAATCAGTCGGTCGATGGATGGGAAGTCTCCACGGAGGAGACGGGAAGACAACGTGACATTTCCAGAGACGAAGAGAGCTCTCTGTTCATCGAAATAGATGGTGACCTTTCCGTTCTCATCGATGCGTGTGACCATGTCGAGGGCTTTCACTGGGCAGGTGAAGACAAAGGAAGTGTCCTGGTTTTCCGCTGGAACGCTCAAAGAAGCCATACGATAGGAATCTGTCGTCAAGAAGGTCAGTTTTCCATTCTCGGCACGGACATTGATCCCATAATAGAGATCCTTTGGTCCTTTTGTGGCGACGGCATAGCTAGTCGTCTCAAAAAGAAGCTTCAGATCCGAAAGCATGACTTCGAATCCCTTGGCATCCGCAGGGACATTCAGATCGACATCCGGGTATTCCTCACCGGCACGGGTGACCAAATTGAAATTCGTAGTTTCATCGGAAAGATTGAGCAGGTTGGAGTCGACCATGGTCAGGGTGATGATTTCTCCGCCCATCTTGGAAATACAATCCAAGAAGAGTTTTGCCTGCGTCTGGATCATTCCGCTTTCGGAATTGAAGATGATGTCATTTCCTTTCTCATCTTTGGCATTCTGAGTGACTTTCGTCGAAAGATCGCCGTTGGAGGCGATGACATCGACGCTGTCATCATGGACGACGATCAAGTAGTTCAAAAACTGCATTTCTGCATTTTTGGATGGAATCGCCTGCGCGGCGTAATTGAGCATTTTCAAAAAATCGATACGTTTGATGGTCAGTTTCATATGTGTACGTTAAATCTCCGTT
>CAVCCX010000009.1:0-48667 GCA_963600815.1 Bacteroides uniformis
AAGCGCCCTGGCGGCGACAATACCCTCGCGGGGAAGATAGCTGCAGCCGCTTTTTCGGTGGTGTTTTTCTTTCTGTGAACGACCTAAAAGTCCGTGCTAAATTTATAAAAAAAGCTTTGACTCATGGACCTGGATTTGATATAATTTTCTACGTTGTATGGCCTCCATTAGCCTACAACCGCTATAAAATGGTCTCAAATCCAGAAATGGTACCACAAGTGCGAGTCTTTTACTAAATCAAAGGAAGGAGGCAAAAAACATGTACGCTATTATCTTAACTGGCGGCAAACAGATCAAAGCCGAAATCGGTCAGACGATTTATACGGAAAAGATCGAAGGCGAGAAAGATGCAGAAGTTGTTTTCGACAAAGTTCTCTATGTCGAAGGTGATTCCATCGTTGTCGGCAAGCCGTTTGTTGAAGGTGCTACTGTTAAAGCAAGCATTGTCAAACAGGGTCGTGAAAAGAAGATTCATGTCCTTCGTTACAAAGCCAAGAGCAATCTCAGAGTTCGCCATGGCCACAGACAGCCTTACACTGCTTTAAAAGTTGAATCGATCAACCTTTAATAAAATGATTCGTGTTGACGTGAATTATGTTTTTGGGAAAATCGTATTCCTCAAGATTGAGGGACATGGTGGACTCGATTATGGAAAAGACATAATTTGTGCAGGTGTATCGGCCTGTTCGATCGGTGCCTTGAATGCTCTTGATCATGCTGAAGATTATCAGCTTGAGATTCATTCCGGTTTTCTGGAATTGAAGAGGATTCAAGAGAACACTCTGCATGATGAGATTGTTCTGGAGACACTCATTGTGCAGTTAAAGACAATCGAAAAGAAATTTCCGAAAAATGTCAAAATCAATGTCTCTGGGAAAGAAGGTAATCAATGAAACTGAATTTATCATTAGACATTCAGCTCTTTGCTTCTCACAAGGGTGTCACTTCCACAAAGAACGGTCGTGATTCGAACTCTAAGAGATTAGGTGCCAAACTTTGCGATGGTCAGTGGGCTCATTCCGGTTCCATCATTTATCGTCAGAGAGGAACGAAGATTCATCCTGGCAATAACGTGAAAAGAGCTGGCGATGATACTCTCTTTGCAACCATTGATGGTTATGTCAAGTATGAGAGATTGGATCGTCAAAGAACCAAAGTCTCCGTCTATCCGACGAAGCCTGAAGTTGTTAGCAAGTAAAAAATAAATGATTGGCTTCGGAAATTCCGAAGCCTTTCTTTTCTCTAGGAGAAATTTATGAACGATAAAGTGAAAGTGGAACTTGTATCCGGAAAAGGTGGCGATGGTGCCATCGCTTTCCGAAGAGAAAAAAGCGTTGAAAAAGGCGGACCTTATGGTGGAAATGGCGGGAAAGGCGGTTCCATCTACATTGTCAGCGATAATGGAGTCGAATCGCTCCAGGAATATCGCTTCGGCAAAGTCGTCAAAGCTGAACCGGGTGAAAACGGAAAAACCAAGTTGCAGTATGGAAAAGATGCCAAAGATATCACTCTCTATGTTCCCTGTGGAACCCTCATCACCGATGAAAATGGGAATCAGCTTGCCGATCTCATCCATCATGGCGACAAATATCTCGCCGTCAAGGGTGGAAGAGGCGGAAGAGGAAACGCGACATTCAAATCCCCGATTCGCCGTACACCGAATATCGCCGAAAACGGCATGCCCGGTGAGGACAAGATTTTTTATTTTGAATTGAAATTATTGGCTGATGTCGGCTTGGTCGGCTATCCGAATGTCGGAAAATCGACCTTGCTTTCCAAAGTCACGAGAGCCTCCGCTCAGGTTGGAGACTATGCATTCACCACCCTCGAGCCACAGCTCGGCGTCTGTTTTGTGGAAATGGATAAATCCTTTGTTTTGGCCGATCTGCCGGGTCTGATCGACGGAGCCTCCGAAGGAAAAGGCCTCGGTTTTACCTTCTTGCGTCATATCGAGAGGTGTCGCGTCCTTCTTCATGTGATCGATATCACAAGAGAGGAAGACCCCTATCAGGGATTCTTGGCCATCAATCAAGAACTCTACAAATATTCCGAAAAGCTCAAGAATCGTCCGATGGTCGTCGCCATCAACAAGACGGATGAGAAGGGATATGAAGACAAAATCCGTGATCTGAAGGAGAAATTATCGAAAGACCATAAGGTTTTCTGCATCTCCGCCAAAGATGAAAAAGGTCTCAAATCCTTGATGCGCACCCTCTATTCCATGGTCTGCAAGGCCAAGGAAGAGGAAAAGAAGAAGACGTCCTCTTCCGATGACGAGGAAGTTGTCTACAGTGCCAGAAATCTCGACAATGGAAAGAAACCAATCTATCAGGTTGTCAAGAGGGAAGATGGCTACTTCGAGATTCTCGGAGAGAGAGTTGTCCGAACGAAGAGACTCATCAACTTGAAGACGGATGAAGGCATTGATAGACTCTTAAGCTACCTCAACTCGATTGAAATCGATGAGGCGCTCAAGAATGCCGGCGCCAAGAATGGCGATACGGTCGTTCTTGACGACTATGAATTCGAATATTTCGAATAATTTCGAAAAAAATCATGTTTGGACACCTATAATTATGTAGGGGGATTGTGAAATGTACTATTATCTTCATGGGATGATCACTTTTCATATCGAAAGTTCCATTGTGGTGGAATGTGCCGGCGTCGGATACGATGTCCTTGTTTCCCATGTGGAGGATTTTCCAATCGGTGAGACGCTCTTTGTCTATGTCTCTTATGTCCAAAATGAAAATGAATCCTACTTTGTCGGATTCAAAACCATGGAAGAAAAGCAGATGTATCTTTCCTTGACAAGCGTGAAGGGAATCGGACCGAAGACCGCTTTGACTTGTCTTGCTTCCACGAGCGTCGGAAGATTGGCCAATGCCATCGAGAAAGAGGATTCCGCCTTCCTGATGCGGCTTCCGGGCATCGGAAAAAAATCAGCCGGGCAATTGATTCTCGATCTGAAGGGAAAACTTCTTCTTCTGGATACCTCGGCATCCACATTGAATCAGGAGATGGATGCGGCCAAAGAGGGCCTCAAGTCTCTCGGCTTCAAGGAAAATGAGATTTCGAAGGCTCTTTCGAAGATCAAGGACCCGTCCTTGACAGCTGATGAATACCTCAAGCAGGCTTTGATCCTGCTGAATGACAAATAATCTATGGATGAGAACAATCAATTGGTTGCCAATGAACTCAACAGCGTCAATGACGATGTGGATACTTCCTTGAGACCGAAAAAATTATCGGATTATATCGGCCAGGATGAAATCAAGAAAGCCTTGGACATTTCCATCATGGCCGCGAAAAAGAGAAATGAGACGATCGATCACATTCTCTTTTATGGTCCACCCGGACTCGGAAAGACGACATTGGCGAATTGTGTTGCCCATGAGATGGAAAGCAACATCAAATTGACCAATGGCTCCTCTTTGTATCGGACGGGTGATCTGGCGGCAATTCTTTCCTCACTGAACCCCGGGGATATTCTCTTTGTCGATGAAATCCACCGTATGCCGATTGCTGTTCAGGAAGTCCTCTATGGAGCGATGGAAGATTTTTCTTTGTCGATCATCGTCGGAAAGGGATCGGATGCAAGAAGCCTGAATATTCCTCTTCCGCCTTTCACCTTGATTGGGGCTACGACAGACGCTGGTGGCTTATCCGCTCCTTTGCGTGATCGTTTCGGCATCCTTCTCCAACTGCGGTATTATTCGACTGAGGAACTTCTTTCCATCATCAATAGGACAAGCCTTGCTCTTCATTTTCCTTTGACCTTGGATGCGTCCTATCAGATTGCCCTTCGTGGCAGAGGAACGCCAAGAATTGCCAATCGACTCTTTCGAAGAGTCCGCGATTATGCGACGTTCCAGGGAAAGGATATCATCGATAAGGAAATCGCCTTGGAGGCGATGAGCTTTCTTTCCATCGACGATCTCGGTTTGGATGAAACAGACCGCAAGATCCTGGAATGCATGATCTATCGCTATGATGGGAAGCCCGTCGGGATCAACGCCTTGGCGAGTGCCATCGGCGCGTCGGTGGATAACGTCAGTGATGTCTATGAGCCCTATCTTGTCCAGCTCGGGCTTGTCAATCGAACGCCGAAAGGCAGAGTTGTCACAAAAAAAGCCTATGAACATCTCAAGATTCCCTATCCTGGAAAATAGGGGAATCCGTTTTCCGTCCGACTTATGCTCTTTTAGCCTCTTTTTGGTACTCTTTCCTTGAATTGCTGTGCTGTTTTTGATAAATTATTTTAGTTATAAATGTGTGCGAATTAATGAAATGTAGGAGGACTCTCTCATGCGTCGCTTCTTAGCCTATGTTACGATGATGCTGACAATGCTCTGTGCGATTTTGTTCAATACACAGGCAGTATTGGAAAATAAAGTGGATGCCATGGAATATGGCACGGGTACACAGCTTGTGTATTCTCTTTCAAAACGTAATTTTACAGATTACAATGCCGAAAAATATGCTTCCTACAAAGAGAGCATCAAGAACTTGGATGATATCGATATCGAAGCTGCCGTCATGAAGAGACTCGATGTGGCTGGTGTCAGAAACTCCGATGTCACCATCATCAAAGGCAATAGCGAAACCCAGGAAGGCTATCAGCTGAGAATCAATCTCTCCCCGTTGAGCGAGACGGAACTTTCCAACGTCAAGGAAATTCTTTCCATCACAGGTTCCCTAGCCATCGGCACGGAAGGTGATAGCACGGTCTATTATCAGGCCAATGATGAATTCTTCGATGATTCCTCGGATTTGGCTTCCCTTGTCTATAATGGAACAACACCTTATCCGGTCATCAAAGTCAAAGATGCCGACACCTTCGATAAACTGAAGAAGGCCGCTGAGGAAGCCAAGGACAACAAGACGAGCGAAGCCCACCGCTTCTATGCGGATGATTCCTCGGATGACTCCTCAAGCGAAAGTTCTTCCACTAAGGTCTATCTTTGGACGAATAAGCAGTTGGACGATACCTATGACCGCGCCTATGGCACCCATGAAACGGTTGTCATGGAAGAAACGAAGGCCAAGGTTCTGGCTGAAATCGATGTCTCCAACTGGGATAGCGAGAATCTCCAACTCTCCTTGACCACGGACACAAATGGTGAAGCCTTCACCATCTCCACGGCTCGTGCCTTTGTCAATATGCTCAACTGCACCGACTATGGATTCAATATCGAATTCCTCTATCAGAATTCCCTTTCCGCCACTTTCGGAAGCAAGGCACTCAGATTGACTTATATCATCTTCGGTGTTGTTCTTCTTGTCATCTGTGCTTTATTGATTGCTTTCTATGGCATTGCCGGAATCACCGGATCGTTGACTCTGTTAGGTTCTGTCCTTCTTTCCTTCTTCCTTTTCTCCGTCCTTGGATTTGAATTCTCTGTCGCTGCCCTTTGTGGTTTGGCTGTCATTGTCGGTCTTTCCGTCATGATTTCCGTCAATTATTTCGAACGTGTGAAACTCGAAATCAAACATGGCCGTGATGTTGCCAAGGCAAATCAGGAAGGCTATCACAAATCCTTCCTCATGAGCGTCGATGTTTCGGCAATCGCCCTCATCTGCTCTGTCTTCTGCTTCTTGATCGGTGTCGGTGCCTATAAGACATTCTTCGGTGTCGTCATGGTCGGATCCATCTTCACCTTCTTGATCACCAATTTCATCAACAAATGGATGCTCTATTGGCTCGTCAAGGGAAATAGCGAACTCAATCTTCCTTTCTTTGGCTTCAAAAAAGTCAAGAAAATCGATACGGATAATGTCAAGACAACTTTTGTCTCGACGGATAAGAAGCATTTCTCCAAGAAGATGCTTGTCATTCTTCCAGTTGTGGCAGCCTTGACGGTCGCTGTTGGATTGCCCTTGGGCTATCTCTTGAGTGGCAATCATCATTCCTTCTTCCAAAACTATTCGGATTTCTCTTCCACCTATACACTGAACATCACCTTCAGAGACAATTCGCAGGTCTATGAAAAACTCTCGACGGCCGATACCTACACTTCCTACATTGTCGCAATCGGCAAGAGCAGCAATGTCGGTTCCTACAATGCAGTTTCCTCGGCTGATGCGAAGGGCGATGAAGCTTCCAAGAAGGACACCTTCGTCTACTACCCGAAGACAGCCAGTGTCAATGTCGTCGAGAAGACGGATGAAGAGAAGAATGTCTACTTCATGGTCTATTACACGCTTCAGGTCAGCAAGAATCTCAATGACGTCATGGATGACAAAAATACCTATGCCCTCAGCATCATCGAAACGACGATGACGGAATCTCAAATCGAAGTTGGAACACAGAATCTGATTGCTCCATTCAGCGGTGATTCGCATGGTGTGAAGGATTCCCTCAAAGTCGAATCGTATGAAGCCTTGCCGACGAATGTCACGCATATCACCAATTACCTCATCCTTCTCACCTTCTTGGTTTCCTGCTTTGCCTTTGTCTATTTCCTTGCCCGCTTCGGAGTCAATATCGCCTTGGCCGGACTTGCCAGCGGCAGTGTCGCTTCGGGTCTCTTCTTAGGCGTTCTTGCCTTGACCCGTATCCCATTCTCCTCCTACACAGTCTTCAGCTTGCTCATCGCCATCCTTGTGCTGAACATGTTCTTTGTCCCGATTTTGGGCAAGAACCGTGAACTTCTCAAGGAAAGAGGACTCAAGAAGAAGGCGACAGAGGAACAGAGAAGAGATATCGCCAATGAAAGCGGCGTCACTTCCCTGAAGATGGTCTTGCCAGTCCTTGGCATTCTCCTTGTCTATTCCTTCGGCTTGGCTTTTGTCAATACCGGCTTGATTGGCTTGTCGATTGCTTCGATTGTCTTCCTTGTTTTTGATTTCGTCATTGCCTACTTCTTTGCGATTCCGTTCTATTACTTCATGTCTTGCCATATCTCCTTCGAGAAGATTGCCAAGTGGAATGAAGAACGCCGTGTGAGAAGAGCTGAGAAGAAACACCTGAAAATCGAAGAAGTCAAGAAAGTCGCCGGACCGGATGGTGTTCTTTATGTCGATAACGGACCTCATGAAACCATCGTTCCCGGTTTGAATGACTTCCGCAGTGAAGAATAATTATGTCTTTCTTATCACAATTGCTCGAACATTACCAATTCACCGTGAAAGACCTTGATTCCAGAAAGGAATCAGGGTCTTTTCTTTGCCTGAAAAGACCAAATGGCCTTCCGGATTTCGAAAAGGTCGTCCTTAGAATCAGAAAGGCCATAGAGTCGCATGAAAAGACCGTCCTCTATGGTGATTATGATGTCGATGGTCTTTCCTCCGTGGCGATTCTGAAGCTGACATTGGACTATCTTGGCTTGAACCCCGGCTATTTCATTCCCTCGCGGTATGTGGAAGGATATGGACTTTCTTCTTCCCGCGTGGAGGAATTTCATAAGAAAGGGTATCATCTCATCCTCTGTCTGGACAATGGAATCGCGGCTGTTGAAAGCATTGCGTATGCAAAAAAACTGGGTATGGATGTTCTCGTGATCGACCACCATGAAAGACAAAAGGAACTTCCTTGCTTCGATGGTCTATTCCATCCTCTGGAGTCTGGATTTTTGGATTATAATTGTTCCGCGGCTTCGCTTTGCTATTTTCTTTCGTCTGCTCTTCTTGGAAGAGACAGCGATTATTTTGCTTTTTTGGCCGGCATGGCTGTCTTTTCGGATGTGATGCCTTTGAAGGGAAACAATCTTGTCTTTGCCAAGATGATGCCCGCTCTTTTTGAAAAGCGAGGTTTCTTAAATATTGCCTCTCTTCTTGGAAAAAAGAAATGTGACTATGACGATATCAATTTCACTTTGAATCCGATTCTGAATAGTCCGGGAAGAATCAAGAAGGATTCCTTCTCCACCAATCGAGCCTGTAGTTTTCTTCTCGAACTGAAGGACGAAGAAAAAATCCGGAAATATGCTTCTTTTCTGATGGAATGCAATCAGGAAAGAAAAGACAGTGTGAAGAAATATAGCCAGGAGAGGATCATGCCATTGTCGAGTGAACATGCACTCTGCTTCCAAAGCAATGCGCCTTCAGGCCTTTCCGGACTTCTTGCCAACCGCATTCTCAATGAAAAGAAAATTCCTGTCGGCGTCTTCACGCCGGATGAGAAGAAGAACGATTCCTTTGTCTTTTCATTCCGTGTTCCGGAAGACTATTCCCTTCATTTCCTTTTTGAAAAGCATCATTCTCTCTTCCTTGATCTCGGCGGACATGAAAAAGCCTGCGGCGGAAGCCTTCTGAAGAAGGACTATTTCATGGTTGCGACCTTGTTTGCCGCCGAGATGGCAAAACAGTCTTTGGAGACGATGAAGAAGGATGCCGCCATTGAGATTTCCCTTGAGGACATCACGAAGGAAAATTATGAGATCTATTCCCAGTTCATGCCCTTTGGTGAAGGCTTTGAAAAACCAAAATTCTCCCTCTTTTTCCCAAAAGAGGAATTCCATCTCAATGCCTCAGGAAAGATGGGGTTTGTCGAGAATGAAAAAAACGGCCGCATTCTCTTCTTTTCCCATTTCGATGAGGTTGCTTCTTCCAAAGAGGAATTCATCCACGTGAAGGGTACATTTCGAAAATCCACCTACCTAGGAAAAGATACTTTTGAAATTTTAGTCACGGAAGTTGTTTTGTAAAGAATTTGGATAAAACTTCAAAATTGTCAATTCTTTTCGAAAAAAATGAGAAGATAGCGCTTTACTATGCTATAATGGGTGTGAGGAAGGTACCATTTATGGCGAAGAAAGAAAGTCAAATCAGTCGCAGTCGTTCCGATATTCTGGTCAGAAAATATTTGAACAAGCATAAGGAGCCCTTGGAGGCTTTGATGGATATTGCCACGATTCGTTATTGTGGCGTTTCCTACCATCCGATGGCGTATGCTTTTGTTGTTCCTTATTCGAAACTTGTCGACCATAAGAGTCACTTGGTGAAATATCTTTTCTGCATCTATTCGAAGGTTCCAGGGAAGAATATTCTTTTTGTCAGCAATCACTTTTACAAGTCGATCGATGAATGCAAAAAGGAATCGATGTTCTATCTCAAGCACTTTCCTCTCTTCGCAAATCTGAAGCGAAATATTTACGAAAACGATATGGAAACTCCTTTATAAAATTATTTTAATATATTAAAATATATTCTATAGAGGAAACCTATGGATAACGCAAACAATTCTTTGAACAAAACAACGGATTCATTCTCGAATATCGAAAATGAAATGCACAATAGAATGCTCGTTCGTATTGTAAAAAGAATTGTTTTCTTTTCTTTTTCTTTGATTTTGTGTGTTTTTCTTATTCTTTTTTTTACTTTGCCTTGCTTTCGGGCCGGTGGGGTGTCCGTAAAGGGAAATGCTTTCTTCACGAAGGAAGATATCCTCTTGCTCTCTGGCATTGAGACAGAAAGACATAATCTTTTCTATTCCTCTGCCGCGGCCAGTGAGAATGTCATGAAGGCTGCCAATGGCATGATCCTCGAATGTGAATTTTCCAACAACGGAATCGTTTCATCCTGTGAGGTGAAAGAAGATCATCCTTCGTGTTTTTATCAGGGCGAAGTCTATTTCTCTAGTGGGAAGACGCTTCTTGACCAGGAAAAGATTCTTGAGGAAAGTTCTCTTTCCAAGGAAAGCAAGAACCGCATCGAGGAAGCCTATTCATCCTATGAGCATCTTCCAGAGATTCATCTCCCTTCGAATGTGAAGGATGATGAAGAGCATGCCATCGTGACGATGTCGAGCTTGGCTGATTTTCAAAAGGGCTCCTTGGAAAAGATTGTCGGCATTCAGTTTCTGAACAAGAATGCTGACTCCAATTATGCGAATCTGGCCGATTTCCTTCTTTCGCAGAACGGAAAATACTATCTCTTCAGGAATGTCTTGATTGACTATTTTGCTTTCTTTTACGGAAATGTTGTCTCTCTGGATGACATTCTTGCCAATATCGATTCAGCCATCTCGAAAAATGCCTTGGAAGTCTCGTCCTATTCATTTTCCGGGGAAAGTGAATCCTATGCTGTCTATACCTTCAAAATCATAAAGAATGAAAAGAAGGGTACGCTTGGTGCGTATCCCTATGAGGAAAGTGAACATGAATGAAATTGTGACCGCAATCGAATTGAACGCATCCGGGATAAGACTCGTCTCGGGATATGTCTATGAAGACAAAGTCTATGTCCTGCAGTCCCTGGTTGGAAAATCAATCAACCTTGACAACAATGGCCTGATGGATCGACGACAGGTTGAGGATACTCTGACGAGCTTGATTGAAACCGCGAAAAACACCCTGAAGTGCGATTTGAAGAACTATATCTTCCTTTTGCCACCGGATGACTTCCTTGTTAAGAATTCCTCCTCTTCCAGTGTCACCATGAATGAATATGTCGCCCAGAAGGACTTCACCAACTGCATCTCCATGCTGGAAAAAATTGTGAAGGTCAACAATAGCACCATTGTTTTTGATGTCCCGATCTATTTTGCGTTGGAGGATGGTGAACATATACCGACTTTCCCGTTAAATGAAAGAAGCGAAAATCTCTCTGTCAATGCGGATGTCCATATGATCAGCAAGGTCTCGTATGACTACTATATGGAAATCATCAAGAAACTCGGCATTCTTCCTTATGCGACCTTGGTTTCCACATATGGCTCCTGTTCCTTTTTGACCTCCTTCAAGTCGCCGGACTCTTTCTTTCTCCTCCAGGTGGAAAATGAATCGACGTATCTCTCCTTGGTTAAGAATCGACGTCTGGCGTTTTCAAAGGAATACCCGGTCAGCATGAATTCCCTCTATGAGAAGACAGGTGAGAAATTGAATCTCACCAAAGAAAAGATGGAAGACTATATCTCGACTTTTGGACTCAAGAAAGACCAGGCCATCCCGATTCAGACGGAGGAGAAAAAGCCATTGGGGGATCTGATCGATGCCTTCCTTCAGGAATTCTCTCAGTTTGAATCCATCAAGGAAAAAATGGATGAATTGGATTCGAGCCGCAGCTTGACGATCATCTTCCTTGGGAGCGGAGGTCGCATCGATGGCATGAACGGCAATCTATCCAATTATTTCATCCGCCAGCTTCTACTCTTCTATCCGAAGGTCCTTGGGGCGAGAAATGATTCCTTGGTGAGCTGTCTTGGCGGCATCAAGATCACTTCGAATTCCTATATGCCACCCTTGAAGGAAAACAATGAAATCGATCCGAATCTGAACAATACGGGATTTGCCCGTGGATAAAAAGAGGTATCACATATGGAAAATGAAGAATTGAAACCTTTCTTCGATGAAGAAGGCTTGAAGACAAATGCAAAAATTATCGTCATCGGCGTCGGCGGTGGCGGATCGAATGCCGTCAATGGCATGATCCACGATAAGGACAGCCAGGTCCAGTATTGGGTTTTCAATACGGATAGCCAGGCTTTGGCCAATTCGCCCTGCGACAACAAGCTCATCCTTGGAAAGAATGTCACCCGCGGACTTGGTGCCGGAGGCATTCCGGCCATGGGCCAGAAAGCCGCAGAGGATTCTTATTCGGATATCCAGCTGGTCGTCAAAGGGGCCGATATGGTCTTCATCGCCTGTGGCGAAGGCGGCGGAACCGGCACGGGTGCCGCTCCAGTTGTTGCCAAAGCTGCGAAGGAAGAAGGATGCCTTGTCCTTGGCATTGTCACCAGACCGTTCACCTTCGAAGGAAAGGCAAGAAAACTCCATGCCTTGGAAGGTATTTCCAATCTGAGAAAATATGTGGATGCCTTGATCGTCGTCTCCAACGACAAGATGATGTTCAACAATGGAAGCCTCAGCGTGAAGAACGCTTTTGCCGCCAGCGATGAGATTCTCGCTCAGTCGGTGAAGACGGTCACGGATCTCATCCTGGTCCATGGCGTCATCAATCTCGACTTTGCCGATGTGAAGGCCACTTTGTCCAACAAGGGTCTTTCCTTGATCGGCATCGGATTTGGAACTGGCAAAAACAAGGCCATCGATGCCGCGACGAATGCCATCAACTCTCCGCTTCTGGAAGCTTCCATCCGCGGATCAAGAAGCATGATCATCAATATCACCGTCGGCAATGATACCACCTTGGATGATGTGCAATATGCCATCAACTATATCACGGAAGCTGCCGGCGGACAGGACAATGATGTCAATATCATCTTCGGTGTCCAGAATGACGATTCCTATGAAAACAAGATCAAGATCGCCATCATTGCCACCGATTTTGAAAAAGGAATTTCCTTTGAAACCAAGGAAAACAATTTCAACCGCACGGCTTCTCCGCTCGAGACTTCTCTTCCGGATATGATGCAGAGTGTTCCTTCCTTTGAGGAAGAGAAGAAAGAAGAACCGAAACAGGTCGTCAAGGAAATGGAAGAAGAGAAAGACAATTCCGTTCTTCCGGACTTCCTGAAGGATTTCTTCTCGACAAAAGATGATGAGGAGACTCCGGAACAGAAAAAGAAAAATCAGGTGGATGAAGCAGAAATGAAAAAAAAGGAACTGACGACTTCTTTTGCTCCATTCGGAAGTCAGAAGAATGTCCCAGAGGATGATGAAGATGACGCGATTGTCATCGATCGAAAAATCGAACGAGGTACACTATGACATTACATGAATTCAAAATCACAGCCGAAGAACAGATTTCTTTGGCCAAGAGTGCCATCGTCAATGTTCTTGACGAAGCTTCCTTAAATGATTTCAAGGGAAAATTCCTTGGCAAGAAGTCCGCTCTCACTTCTTTCTATTCTTCCATGAAGGATGTGGCAAAGGATGAGAAGAAGGACTTTGGCATCGCCTTGAATGATCTGCGCAGCCAGATTCAGGCCCTTTTTGATGAAAAGGATCAGGCTCTGAAGCAGGCAAAACTCAATCTCAGACTCGAAAAGGAGAAAGTGGATATCACGCTTCCCGGCTATCAGAATGCCTTGGGCAGCAAGCATCCTTTCTATGCTGTTGTCGATGATATCGTCGATTTCTTCATCGGCATGGGCTATAGTGTGGCCGATGGACCAGAAGTCGAATCCGACGAGAACAATTTCGAATTGATGAATATTCCAAAGGATCATCCGGCAAGAGATATGCAGGATTCCTTCTCTATCAATCCTTCGACCATCCTTCGAAGCCATACATCCTGTGTCCAGGCCCGTGTCATGAAGGCAAGCCACGGAGAAGGCCCCATCAAGGTCATCTGTCCTGGAAAAGTCTATCGAAGAGACAATGATGCGACCCATTCGCATCAATTCGGTCAGATCGAAGGCTTGGTCATCTCCAAAGACTGCACGTTCTCGAATCTTCTCGAGACCCTGACGCTTCTTCTTCGTCATCTTTTTGGAGAAAAAAGAGAAGTCCGTTTCCGTCCTTCCTATTTCCCATTCACGGAACCGTCGGTCGAAGCGGATATCTCCTGCTTTGAATGCAATGGCAAGGGCTGCAGTCTTTGCAAGCACACCGGCTGGATTGAAATCCTCGGCTCGGGCATGGTCAATCCCAATGTTCTCCGTCTGAATGGCTTTGATGACAAAGTCTATCAGGGATTTGCCTTCGGCATCGGCATCGACCGTGTCGCCATGCTCAAATATGGCATCGATGACATCAAGCGCTTCTATACGAATGATGTCGAATTCATTTCTCAGTTCAGAAAGGAGTAATCCGTATGCAGTTCTCTATCAAAGAATTATCAAAATGGGTGGATTTATCCTCCCTTGACGTTCATAGCCTTGTCGAAAGACTGACGTTCTCCGGTTTTGAAGTGGAAGGTGTTTCTCCTTTGGCACAGGCCGATAGGCTTGTCATCGGCGAGATTCTGACCTGTGAAAAGCATCCTGATAGCGATCATCTTCATGTCCTGACGGTCGACTGTGGAAAAGAAGGCATTTTGGACATCGTCTGCGGTGCTCCCAATGCAAGAAAAGGCATCAAGGTCATCGTCGCCCTGGTGGGATGCAATCTTCCGGCCTTGAATGAAACCATCAAGAAGGGAAATATCCGCGGAAAAGAATCCAATGGCATGTGCTGTTCCTTATTGGAATTGGGCGTCAGCAAAGAATCCCTCGATGAGAATTCTCCTTCCCTGACGGGCATTGAGGAACTTCCTTTGGATGCTCCGGTCGGCGAAAGAGAGGTTTTGAAATATCTCCTGCTGGATGATACGATCTTGGATATCAATGTCCTTCCGAATCGTCCGGATTGCCTTTCCTATATCGGTATGGCAAGAGAAATCTCTTCCCTTCTCAATCTTCCCCTGAAGAAGATTCCAGTCTTTGAGAATCATTTCGAAAAGAAGATCATCACGAAGAGCCTCACCAAGAACTGCGCCCGCTTCGATGGCATCCTTCTTGATGACATCAAGGAGAAGGAAAAGACGCCGATTTCCATCCAAAGAACCTTGATGGCTAACAATATCCGTTCGATTTCACCGATTGTCGATTTGGGCAATTATGCCATGCTTCTTACTGGTGAGCCATTCAATATGTATGACCAGGATAAGGCCGATACGATGGAATATGTTGCCAGTGATGAATATGAAGGAAAATTCACCTGCTTCGATGGAAAGGAAGTTTCTCTTCAGAAAGGGGATCTGGTGATCCTTTCGGATAAGGGGGAACCCTTGTGCCTGGCCGGCGTTATGGCCGGAGATAAGGCCTGCGTGGATCAGAATACCAAGACATTGTTTGTCGAGGCAGCCGCTTTCTATCATGCCTCGATCCGTCATACCTGCAACCGACTTGGCCTTTCCTCGGCTTCGAGTCAGCTATTCAGCAAATCGAGAAATCCGAAGATGATTCCAGAGGCCTTGGCAGTCCTTCTTTCGCTTCTGGATGACTTCTTTGATTCTTACACGGTTACTTCCTATTCTTCCTTCTATGAAGGCGAGATGGAAAATAAGCCATTCAGCTTCTCGTATGATCTCTTGAACCATCGCCTTGGTTCGGAATATACCAAAGAGGAAATCGATGCTGTTCTGGATGCCTATCGAATCAAGAGGCTTCCTGATGGACTTCTTCTTCCTCCAATCGACCGTGTCGATCTCAATGAGCAGTGCGATATCGATGAGGAAGTCTTCCGCTATTATCCTGCAAATAAGATCAAGCCATCTCTGGAACATCTTCCAATCACCGCCGGTTCTCTGAACAACAGACAGAAGCTGAAGAAAGAAATCCGCGAATTATTGGTCGGACGTGGATTTGACGAAATTCTTTCCTTCACCCTGATCAGCGAGAAGGAAGATAAGTCCATCCGTGTCTTCTCTATGGATGAATCCTATCGCATTGTCAATCCGATGACCAAGGACCATGAAATCGTGAGAAGCGATCTTCTTCCGAGCATGATCTCGACCATCAAATACAATCTCTCCCACCAGAATGAGAATCTTTCCCTCTTCGAGATTTCGGATATCGATACCCCGAAGGGAAATCATCTCTATCTTTCCTTTGGTTTGGTCGGCGGACATGCATTGTGTGAGAAATTCGGTTTCCGTGACTATGATTTCTTCGATCTGAAGGGCATCGTCGAAGCGATTTTTGCCCGTGTCGGACTCTCGTCCAGTCGCTATCGCCTGGCTTATTCGACAAATCCCTGCTTCCATCCGAAGGCGAGTGCCGATATCTTTGTCGGCAAGGATAAGATTGGCACATTCGGCTATCTTCACCCCTCCTTCGAGAAGGAAAAGATGCTCGTTGGTGAAATCGATGTCGGATACCTCTTCGACATGAAGGGATTCAAGACGAAATTTGCCTCCTTTGTCTCCTATCCGGAGGTGAGAAGAGACCTTTCCTTCAAGATCAATGACAAGGTCAATTATGCCCTCTTGAAGAAGACCATCCTTTCGGTCAAGTCGAGCTATGTCAAGCAGGTCGAATATTTCGATGACTTCGTCGACAAGAATACGAATGAGCGCTATTTGGGCGTCTCCCTGCTTCTCGGAAAGGAAGACGGTACCTTGAACGACAAGGAGATTTCTTCCTCTCTGGAGGCCGTTATCCAGGCTGTGAAAGCCAATCTGGGATTGACGATCCGAGGTGAATGATGATCGACGAGAAAAGAATTCCCTTTGATCTAAGGGAGATGACGAAGAAGAACCAGACTTCATTTGAGATTGAGGATTTCTCCTTCAGTGAGGATGAAAAAAGATATATTCCCTATTTCCACGATCTTTTTGAGACAAGAATCTTTGTTGATGTCCTCAATGCCGGAAATCTCATCACATTGACCCTCACCATCGAGGGGAAATGCCATCTTGTCGATAGCCATGACGGCTCGATTGTCGAATATGAGCTTGATGACAACGTGGATGTCCTTCTTGGAAGCGAGAAGGAAGAGGAGAACGATCTCTTTCCGGATGAGGATGGCATCTATGATCTCCGAGGTTCCATCCTGGCTTTGTTCTATGATGCGATACCCAAGAATTATTCCAAGGTTCCATTGACCAGAATTGAGAAAGACAATTATGTGATTCTCTCTCAAGAAGAATACGAAAAAGAACACCAGAAGGCTTCTTCCTCGCCGTTTGATGTTCTTGACAGTGATGACTATCAGGATTAAATCTGATTGTTCTGAATCGAAACGAAAAAACGATTTTTGTCCTTTGCGGGCATAAATCGTTTTTTATTTGGGTTTATTTTCCAGGGTTTTTGTAATGATTGGTATCTTCGGAATTCTTCAGCATGTCGATCTGGATCGAATAGTTCTCGATCTTTTGGTTGAGCGTATTGTTTTCCTTTGTCAGATTCAGAAAAAGGAAAGAGAAAAGGACGGAAAAACATGCGGTAAAGACGCTGAAGAAAATCATTGTATGGAAGATTCTGTGGGATGGTTTCTTACGATTTGTTCGTTCGATTCGATCTTTCATGATGATCAGTTCCTTTCCAGAGCCCGAAGGATGCTTGCTTTTGAACGCGGGTTTCTTTCGAGTTCTTCTTCTGTCGGCAAGAGCGGCTTCTTTGTCAGGATCGTATAGCGGCAATCGGATGCTTCCTTTTTATATTTGTCCTTGTGGGAACGATTTGCGTACTGCTTGAAGGTTTCCTTGACGATCCTGTCTTCTTCTGAGTTGAAGGAGATGATCACAAGTCTTCCCTCCGGATTGAGGAATTCGATGGCTTTCTTCAATCCAATCTGCAATTGCTGGATTTCGCCATTGACTTCATAGCGGAGTCCTAAGAAGAATTGCTTGGCTGGATGTCCCTCCCTTTTTAGGAATTTCGCAGGAAGGGATTCCTTGATGATATCGACAAGCTGGAAGGTCGTCTCAATCTGTTTTTCTTCACGCACAGCTAGGATTCTCTTCACAACGGGATAATATCCTTCGCATTCACCTAAATCGCGGAAGACACGGATGAGTTCCTTTTCCGGGTAGGTGTTGAGAATGATCTTCGCTGTCAGGGAATCATCCTGATTCATTCGCATATCCAAGGGTGCATCAAATCGGTAGGAAAAACCTCGGCTGGGGTCATCAAACTGCGGAGAGGAGACTCCGATATCCATGAGGATGAAATCAGCCCCAGGAATGCTGTTTTTGATGATATCTGTTGCATCTTTGAATTCGGCATGGATGAAATGAAGATCTGTCTTGTCTTTGAAACTGGCTAAGAAGCCTGTGCAATAGTTCAGAGCATCTTCATCACGATCGACGCCATAGAAGGAAGAACCTCTTCTCATTCTCTTGAGAATCTGGGAAGCATGTCCACCTCTTCCCAATGTCATATCGACATAGGTCATCTTCTTGTTTTTCTCGACGAAGGAGAGAACTTCCTCAAGCATGACCGGTGTATGATTGTTGTATTTGGTTGCCATATTAGAGATTCAGGCTTAATGCATCATCCGAGAATGTTGCTTCGGCCTCCTCCTGATTCTTCATGAAAGTGTCACTATCCCATATTTCGAGATGATCATACATTCCCACCAGGATGACTTTTTTCGAGACGTTCGTCTTGCTCACAAGCGGTTTTGGCAAGAGGATTCGGTTGTGTGAGTCGATCTGAATCGAAAAAGTATTGGAGATGAAAGTACGTTTTACTTTTCTCGCTTTGGGATCAAAATCGCTCAAGGACATGTATTTTTTTGCGATTTCCTGATAGGTGCTTTCCGGATAGAGCTCGATGCAGTTATCCAAGCCCAGAGAGACATAGCAAAGTCCGCCCGTGAATTCATTGCGGAACAATGAAGGGAGGACGAGACGGCTTTTTTCATCGATGGCTAAATCTTTCTGTCCGTAAAACATGATGTGTTACCACTTTCACCCACAATTATACACATTCCTCCCATTTACTGCAATGAATTTAGTAGAAAAATAGGAAAAAATGGGAGGGGAAAGAATTTCGTGGTCTTTTCAGGCCAAAATCATCTGCCTTTTGATAAAATACGCATGAGATATCCGTGGTAGGAAGTGGGAGAAAAATGATAGGAAATGAAAAAAAGGCATCGAAAAAGCCAGGCTTGTGACCTGGCTGGGGATTGTAAGCGCATCAATACGAGCGGATTGGATTTCTTTCTTCGATATCCTTCTTGATGATCTTGAGGAATTCAGCTTCCGTGACGGTCTTGGAATCCATATGTCCATAAAGACGATAGGTGACATTCTTGCTTTCGGCTTCCTTGGCACCGACAACGAGGGTATAAGGAACCTTCTTTGTCTGGGCTTCACGGATCTTGTAGTTGAGTTTTTCGTTTCTGTCATCGATGGAGACGCGGATGGAATGATTCTTGAGCTTCTTTTCGAGGCTGGAAGCATATTTCATGACGGCTTCATCATTGTTGATCGGAAGGATACGGACCTGTTCAGGAGCCATCCATGTCGGGAAGGCACCCTTGAAGTTCTCTGTGATGATTCCAAGGAATCTTTCGAACGAACCGAAGATGGCACGATGGAGCATAACCGGCTCTTTCTGCTTTCCGTCTTTATCCGTATAGGTGAGATGGAAACGATGTGGCAATTGCATATCCAGCTGGATGGTTCCGCACTGCCAGACACGATTAAGGGAATCCTTGATCTTGAAGTCAAGCTTCGGACCATAGAAGGCACCATCGCCTTCATTGATTTCATACGGAATTCCATTTTCATCGAGGCATTCCTTGAGTTCGGCTTCCGCTTTATCCCAGGTGGCAAGTTTTCCGACATAGACATCGGGTCTAGTGGAAAGTTCGATGGAATAGGACAAGCCGAATGTCTTATAGACGCTTCCAAAGAGTTTGAGAAGTCTTCGGATTTCTTCCCCGATCTGGTCGAAGGCCAAAAGGATGTGGGCATCGTCCTGGGTGAAGGCGCGGACACGGAAGAGACCGTTTAAGGCACCGCTGGCCTCATGACGATGATCCAAACCGAATTCGGCATAACGGAGCGGGAGTTCACGATAGGAATGAAGATCATTCTGGTAGACGAGAATGGCACCAGGGCAGTTCATCGGCTTGATGGCATAGGGCTTTCCATCAACCTTGGTGATATACATGTTTTCCTTATATTTCTTCCAATGGCCGGAAGTTTCCCAAAGTTCACGGGAGAGCATCTGCGGAGTCTGAAGGAAATGATAGCCGGCATCGGTCAGCTTCTTCCATAAGAAGCCTTCCAATTCATGCTTGATGATCATTCCATTTGGAAGCCAGAAAGGAAGTCCAGGTCCGAAATCGGAGAACATGAAAAGTCCCAATTCCTTGCCAAGACGCTTGTGGTCTGCCTGCTTTCTTTCTTCCAGAAGCTTCAGATATTCGTCTAATTCCTTCTTATCAAAGAAAGCGGTTCCATAGACGCGGGTCAAGGAATCATTTTCTTTATTTCCCTGGAAATAGCAGGCGGATGTGGACATCAGTTTGAAGGCCTTGATGTATTTCGTAGACTTGACATGAGGGCCAAGGCATAAGTCTTCATAATCACCCTGCTTATAGACAGAAAGAGCTGCACCCTTGTCTGCGAGTTCCTGAATATGGATCGTCTTGTATTTCTGCCCGGAGAAACGCTTGAGGGCTTCTTCGACCGTCAGATTTTCACGGACAATCGGTTCGTTCTGGGAAACAAGCTTTTCCATCTCTTTTTCGATCTTCGGGAAATCCTCAATCGAAATCGGAGAAGGAAGCTTCATATCATAATAGAAACCATCATCCGTTGCAGGACCATAGGCAAACTGGACACCGGGATAGAGGTGGGAGATGGCCTGGGCCATCAAATGGGCTGCGGAATGACGAAGGACATGCAAGGCATCCTTGCTATCCTTGGTGACGACTTCAAATTTGCAATCGCCAGGAAGTTTCTCGTTCAAGTCAAATAATTCTCCATTCACTTTGGCACAGATGGCTTTCTGGGCCAAGCCTTCGGAAATGGATTTTGCGGCATCGAGGGCAGTGGACGAATCCGATAATTCCTTGATGCTGCCATCCGGCAAACTGATTTTCATGATGATAAACCTATACTGTAGATAGAAATATTGAATCTACACCTTTCTTTACTTCGATAAGACATGCCAGCCAAGGGCACCTGCGGCGGCAATACCGACATCTTGGCCGTATTTTGCTTCCTTGAAGACGATCTTCTTGAGCTTCCAGGGTGCGATGGAGGCATTGGCGATTCTTTCGACATCCTTCATCCAGATGTCCTTCGATTTGGCAACACCGCCCGAGATGGCATATTGCTCACAATCGAACATCAGCTGAAGATTGCCAAACCACAGACCAAGCATCTTTGACCAGATATCATAGAGTTTTAGACACTGTTCGTTCTTTTCCTTGACGCCCTTGAAGAATTCTGCGGCGGATGGAATATCCAGATTATTCAGTCTGGCAAGATTGACAATGCCGTTTCCGGAAAGAAGATATTCAGCTTCATAGATCTTTCCCTGGTATTCCTGCATGATTCTTCCGGCTTCCAAGGGAAGGTCGATCATATCGGAATTATGGATGATTCCAAGACCGATTCCCGTGGAAATCGTGACGAAGGCGGAATCCTTCAGCCATTTATTGACACCATATTGTGCCTCGACCAAGGCAGAGCAGTTGCCATCATTTGCAAAAAGCAGTTTGGTTTCCGGAAAATCTTTCTTGAACAGGCTCTCGAAGTCAAAGCCATATTCGATTCCAAGATTTCCGACTCTTCCCACCTGATTGTGAACGACCAATCCGCACATGCTCATGCCGATGGAGGGAATCTTCTTCAGGTTTGCTTCCTTGGTGACGATCTCGATGAGTTCCTTCATCTTTGCATAGAGTGCATTCGGATCCCCACTGATCGAGGGGACTCTTCTGACAGAAAGAACATTCAGATCCTTGTCAACAACGGCAACGCGAAGATTGGTTCCACCGCAATCGATGGCGACGACTTTTTGGACGTTTGGCATAAAGCTCTCCTTTTATTGATTAATCCTGTTCGATGAAGTGTCCGTCCGAAACGGTCAGAACCTTCATGAAACTTGTCTTTCCGGCTCCGACAGGTGTACCACCCGTCATAATGACTTTGGAACCGTTTTCTAGATTATAATCCTTTGCAATCTTTAATGCGAGTACTTCCATCTCTTCGATGAACTGAGGAATATTCTTTGTATAGTATGGATAGCATCCATAGTAGAGCATGATGTGGGCAAGGGTATCCATGTTCGAGGAGACGACGAAGACAGGGCAGACCGGTCTTGTCTTGGAGATGCGGACAGCGGTCTTTCCGGAAATGGAGAACGTGACGATCAATTTGGCATTGATCAATAAGGCTGTATCGGAAACAGAAGCAGAGATGGCGTCGGAAACATCCTTCTCGGAGGTTTCATAGGCGAAGCGGTTGGCATTCTTGTAATCGAAATGCTTTTCGGTTTCCTTGGCAATCTTGGCCTGCATGGTGACGGCTTCATTCGGATAATCGCCATTGGCGGATTCTCCCGAAAGCATGACGCAATCGCTTCCTTCATCGATGGCAGCAGCGACATCGCTGACTTCCGCTCTCGTCGGGAATGGGTTGTGGATCATGGAATCGAGCATCTGGGTGGCAGTGATGACCGGCTTTCCTAATTTGCGGCAGGCTTCGATCATGTATTTCTGATAGTGCGGAACTTTTTCCGGTGGAATTTCGACAGCCAAGTCGCCTCTGGCAACCATGATGCCGTCGCTTTCCTTGATGATGGCATCCAGGTTCTCGATGGCTTCGGTATTTTCGATCTTCGAGATGATCATGATGTTCTTTCCACCATGGGAATCAAGAAGACTTCTCATATCCTGGATATCCTGGACATTTCTGACGAAAGAAGCAGAGACAAGGTCGACATGCTGCTCACAGCCGAAGATCAGATCCGAGCGATCCTGTTCGGAAAGATAGGGCATGGTCAGATGAACGCCTGGGACATTGACGCCTCTTCTGTCTTTGCAGGTGTGGGTATTGGTGACTTCGCAGATGATTTCTTCTTTTTCGGCATCCTTGCCTTTGACTTTCAGAAGAAGGTTTCCATCATCAAGACGGATATCGGCTCCGACATGGACATCCTTGTAGAGTCCGGTATAGGTGACACCGAAAGCTTCGGCTGTGCCGTCTTTTTCGACACCCATATAGATTCTTGTCTCATTGCCTTCGATGAATTTGGCAGAGCCTCCGACGAATTTGGATGTACGGATTTCCGGTCCCTTGGTATCGAGACAAATCGGAATGATAAGATTTTCTTCTTTTTCGATTTCTCTCAATGTATCGATTTTCTTCTGATGTTCCTCATGGGTGCCATGGGAGAAGTTCATTCTCATGCAGGTCATACCTGACATGAGGAGAGATTTCATCATTTCCTTGTCCTGGCTCGATGGGCCGATCGTACAAACAATCTTCGTTTTCTTATCAATTCTGTAATGCATGGAATTTTCTCCTTTTTTGATTGATTGATTATATCCAATTTTTACTTTTTCTATTATAGGATGATAGGAAGAAAAATCAATTTATGCCCTTTATTTTCTTCCATAAAATCGCTTACTTTTTTCTTTCCAAAGAAGAATCCACAAAACGGAATGCCGAAAGAAGAAGATGGAATCCGCAAGGCCTGATTCCTCTAGGGGAATCCAGGAATTCTTTCTTTTTGATTTTTGAGAAGATAGCAGGCCTTCGAAGAAGGAAAAGATGGTATAATCATTGCTATGAATATTCTTGAAAAAAATTCCTTCTGCTATCTAAAAAAAGACTATGCCCTAAGCCAATCGGATGACGAGGTTTTGTCTTTCCTTTATCTTCCGATCTTGGGAAGTTCAGCCTACAGTCTTTATTTTGCCATGAATCATTATTACGAACTGGGAAAAAAGACAGGCGGATTTCTCCATGATGATTTCCTTTCCTATCTTGATATGGATTCCTCCGCGTTCGTTCTTGCACGCACGAAATTGGAAGCAATCGGATTATTGGAAACCTATCGGAAAGAGGAAAGAGACAGCCAATCGCAGATCAAGGTTTCCTATCTCTATTTCCTTCTGCCTCCGGCCAGTCCAAAAAAATTCTTCAATGATGTTCTTCTCCGCTCGCTCCTGAATCACGCAATCGGAAACAAACGCTATTATTTTCTTTCCAACTATTTCCAGGTCCAGAAAAAAGAACTTCCTGACGAATATGTGAAAATCACCACCCCATTCAAGGATGTCTTTTCAGTTGATGTCAGACAAGGTGATGCCTCCTTAGAGAAAATCAGTGTCTCTTTGGAAGACAAGAACTACAAAAGCCAAGCGGACTTCGACAAAAAGAAACTCAAGAAGCTTCTTTCGGAAAATCAGTATCCATTTTCAGCCATCGAGGAGGATCTCAAGAGCATCGAGGATGCTGCGAGTCTCTACAATCCGAAGATGGAGGATGTCGTGAAATTGATTCTTCAGAATACGGATAGCGACAACCATTTCTATCTGGATTCCTTCATGAAGGATATCCGTTCTCTCAAGCAGTTCTCTGCTACGAACCGAAAGAAAGATGAAAGCGAAAATATGCCGACTGGAAATAATGAAATATCCAAACTCATCCGTTCCTTCAACAGCGTGACACCAGCGGAATATCTCTCCATCATCTTCAATGCCAAGCCGGCCTCATTCATGCTCACTGAAATCGAGAATCTGAAATCGACTTTCGGATACAGCAATTCGATCATCAATGTCATCCTCGACTATTGTCTGAGAAAGACAAATCAGGAATTCAATGTGACCTTCATCGAGAAAGTCGCCTATACGCTTTCGAGCATGGATGTCAAGGATTCCTATGATGCCATGGTGAAACTGACCAGCCGTGATTTCGAAATGGCCCAGAATAAAAGAAAACGAAGAACGAAGAAAGATGCACCGGAAGAAAAGAAGGATGTCGATGTCGAACAAAGCGATATCGATGATTTCAACAAGGAGTTTTCCATATGAAAGATATCGATGCTGTCTCTATTCTTTCCTCATCCTTTGATGTCGAGGCTCTACCAATGGCTTCTCAAAAAGACCTCGACCTTCTTGAAGAGAACATCCGCAAGATGATGAGAGAAGATGTTCGTTCCCTCAATGAAATAAGAAACCTCCTTCGGACGCCGGAGACTTTTTCGAATTCTCTAGGTACCATCTATCAGTATCTCTGCGATCAGAAGACCTGCCAGATGTGTCCAGGAAGGCTTTCTTCCTGCATGAAAAAGAGCAAGGGCTATCAGCAGGTTCTCTATTACGACAAGGACCGAGATGAAATCAAGACGATGCAGAAAGAGTGTCCATACCTAAGAAATATTCTTTCGATTCTCGATCGGATTTCCTCTTTGGATATTCCCACCTTTGAGATGTATCAGTCCTTTACGACTCTTAGCCAATTGATCAATGATCCCAATAGCCGAAAGGCCTATATGGATACGGCTTCGGTTCTTTTCAAGGAAACCATCTCCCTCATTCATGATGCAGAAAAAAAGAAGGAAGCCAAAGGGATTGGGTATCGGTTTATCAATTCCGAGTCGATACAGATGCCTTTGTTGAAGGCCATCTGTTTCATGTGGGCAAAATCCGGATATGATGTCGCCTTTGTCGATTTGAAGGATGTTTTCTATGGACTGCAAAGCAATGATTCCTCCTTTGTCCTTCCAGCAAGAAGGAATCATGAAAAAATCTGCTCGTGCAAGGTCCTCTTCCTCTTCAATCTGAGCAATCTGAATTATCTTAAGCCGGATGTCGCTGTGAAGTATCTCTATCCAATCCTGAAATCCCGTTCCGAGAAAGGAAAAGTGACCTATTTTGCTCTCGATTCTGGCATGAAGCTTCCCGAATTCTTCCGTTCTCGATTCTACAATACATCCCTATATGATGAAGTCTATCGCTTGGTGGATGATCTCTTTGAAGCAAGAACCATCAAAGATTTTGGAATTTAGCCGAAAAAATACCCTTCATGAAGACAATATCTTTATGGAGGGTATTTCAAATGGTCTATCAAAGCAGTGTCGATGATTGTGGACAGGCGTGTGTCCGCAATCTCTTATGTCTTCTCTTTCATGAAGATGATTTTTGCTGTCAGCCTTTAATGAAGCCGTGCAAGGATTTCTTTTCGATTCGGACACAATTGGAGCAATTCGATTGCCACTACACTTCTTTTGAAGTGGATTCCGTGCGTCTCTTGAAAAAAGAACAGTTTCCCTGCATTGCACTGGTGAAGAATGGCGAAAAGACGCATTTTGTCGTTCTTGGCAAGATGAATGCGAAAAAAGTGTCGGTGGTCGATCCGCAATTCGGCGCCTATGATCTGACAATCGAGGAATTCGAGGAAGTGTTTCTCCACCGGATGCTTCTCAAGGACAAAGTCGGATCAAAACCTGTGGTTCTTAGCCCAGAACTTCTTTTCAAAAAAGAAAAGATTTCCTATCTGTGCTGTTTTGCGTTCGAATGTCTTTGTCTTCTTTCCTTGATTCTATCGACGGGATTTGAGAATCCTTTTGTCTACAGCGTCTTGTCCCTGACGGGATTTCTAGTCCTGATCATTTTGCAGAATGCCTTGTCGAGGTCTGTTCTTTCGAGGATGGAGAAGGATTATTTCTACGAATATATGGAAAAAACAAGAAAAAAGGAAGATTTTGCCAAGTTGCATAAAGTCTTTACCCTGGAAATCAAAAGATGCAGCTATCTTGTTTCCTATGGCGTGATGATTTTCGGCCTTCTTCTTTTATTGACATTGAATTCCTATTTCCTTTCCTTCCTTTCTCTGATTTCGATGCTTTTTGTCTTGTCGAGAGAACAGCTGAAAAAGGAGAAGAACAAGACGAATCGCATCTGTTCCATCAAGGAAGAGACTTTCCTTTCTTCCCTGGAAAAGAAGGAGAAGAATGCCTTTGAGAATTATGAGGCATCGAAAAAAAGAAGTCGTCAATTCTATTTCAGCTCCCTTCTGAATTATCTGTTGGAAGCAAGCGTTCTTCTGGTTTTCATTTTCTTTGAACTGACCCTGAGGGAGAAACTGAATATTCATCTTGTGATCTATTCGTTTGGACTCTCAATCACTTTGTCGGTTTCGATTCGGAAATTATTTGATTCGATGATGCTCAAGCAGGAAGAATACCAATGTCTGAATGCCTTATCCTATCCTTTCCCGTTATTTTTGCTTAAAACAGGACTTGATTTGAAATATAATAGTAGGGAAAAAGGAGAATTCCCGAAAGATGGAACACAAATATGTCCTCGAGTATGTGAATCTGGCAAATCGTCAGAGGAACTTGAAAAATATTTTTGAGATTGCCTTCAGGCAAACCCTGCAAGTCTTAGACAAGAAGGAATCCTATCGCGTTTCCTTGACACTGGTCAGCATGGATGAAATCCAGAAGCTGAACAAACAGTATCGTGATACGGATAAACCGACCGATGTCCTGACGTTCGCTTTCGAAGAAGCCGATGTCATTCAGAATGATGAATATATCGACTTGGGGAACATCATCCTCTGCCCTGAGGTCGCAAAGACGCAGGCGAGCAACTTCCATCATCCTGTCACGCGTGAACTTGCCTTCCTTTTCATCCATGGACTGCTTCATGCCTTTGGCTATGAGCATCATCGCTCCAAGGAAGAGGCTGAAGAGATGTTTTCTCTTCAGAATCAGATTCTCAATACGATGCCCTATGATTTCTATACGAATATCGGCAAAGTCAAGAAATTGCTTGTCAAGGCGCAGGCGATGTCCATCTCGCCCTATTCGAAATTCCGTGTTGGTGCGGTCATTCTGACCCGGGATGGAAAATATCATACAGGCTTCAATATCGAGAATTCGGCCTATGGGGATAGCATGTGTGCCGAAAGGGTCACCATGTTCTCCGTCTATGCCAAAGGCTATAAGAAGGAGGATATTCTTTCTCTTAGTCTCATTACGGATTCATCCAATGTTGGAACACCTTGTGGGTCGTGTAGACAAGTGATGAGCGAATTGCTTTCTTCTTGGACGCCCGTTCATATTTTCAACAAGGATTTTTCAAAGCATATGGATACGTCGGTATCTCAATTGCTTCCCTATAATTTCACTTCGGAGGATTTAACAGCATGAAAAAAGTCGGTTTTGTCTGTGTCTACGGCAGAGCAAATGCAGGAAAAAGCACCATCATCAACAAGTGTCTGGGATTCAAGCTTCTTCCTGTTTCTTCCAAACCGCAGACCACAAGAGACAATGTCAAGGCCATCTATAACGATGAGAATTCCCAAATCGTCTTCGTCGATACGCCCGGTGTGTTCAAACCACACGGAAAATTAGGCTCCATTCTTTTGCGTGATGCTGAAAATGCCAAGGAAGGTGTCGACCTGATTGTTTATGTTGTGGATGCAAGCGAAGTTCCGAATTTCGAACTGTGCGAGAAATTATCCAAGATGGATTGCCCAATCATCTTGGCATACAATAAAATCGATCTGGTCAAAGCGGATTTAGGTGAGGAAAGACTTGCCCGCTATCTCTCTTTTCTTCCTTCATGCAAGGTTGTCCGCATGAGTGCAAAAGAGGATGCCGGAATCGATGAACTTCTCTCCATGATCAAGAATGAACTTCCAGAAGGACTTCCCTATTTTCCGGAAGACATCGTCTCGGATCGTCCAAAGGAATACATCATTGCGGAGATCATCCGTGAAAAATGCATGCGCCTTCTTTCCAAGGAAGTTCCGCATTCCATCTATATCGATCTCAAAGCCATCCATGAGGAAAATAATCTGATGGAAATCGTTGGGAATATCATTGTCGAAAAGAATTCGGAGAAGGCGATTGTCATCGGCAAGCAGGGATCCATGATTTCAGAGATTTCCCGCTTCAGCGAACAATCCATCTCCTCCTATTTCGGAATGGATGTCGATCTCCATCTCACGGTGAAGGTGATTCCGAATTGGCGCAATGATGATCGCTATCTGAAGAAATTCGGATATGACGAAAAGTAATGATCCAAAAAGAAAAAACGAATGCCATCGGCATTGTCTTGCAGGTTTCGCCCTATAAGGAAGACTCTGCCATTGTTTCCTTCGGTGGAAAAAAGGGTGTTTTCTCTTTGCTGGCAAAAGGGGTGTATAAAAAGAAAAGTTTCTTCAAACCGGTATTGTTTGTCGGAAGCATTCTGGATTTGGAATATCTGAAGACGGAAAATGACTTTGGACTCCTTTGTGGGTGTGCATCGCTTTTGGATTCGTCGGATCTGTTTCAGAATCTTTCTTCTTCGGCTTTTCTTTTCTATCTTTCCGAATTGTCGAGTCGGCTTTTTCACTATGAGGATCCGTTTCCGTTTGAGGATGTCTACCTTCTTCTGAAAAGACTGAAGGAGGGGGGGGATATTCTTTCTCTTTCCCTTCTTCTTCTTGCCCGTTTCTATCATTGTCTTGGCATCGAGATGAACCAGAAGAATTGTGTCCATTGTCATTCGACAAAAGAGATTGTCTCCTATTCCCTCAAAGAGGGAGGTTTTCTCTGCAAGAACTGCAAAGAGGAAAATGAAGAGAAATCGAAAATGGACCTTTATGTGTTCAAATATGCTTTTTCCAATCTTGATGAAGAGATTCTCAGCAAGAAAGTTCCCTTTGAAAATGGGTATCGCCTTCTTCTTCAGCTGGAGGACTATCTTTTGGATTATTTCGACTTGAAAGGCATCTCCTCATTTTCATTTCTTTTGAAGGTTTTGACTGAGGAATTTGTGATATAATGATTTGATTTTTTAAAGGGGTATTGAATATGGCCGAAAACAAGAAATTTGATGAAATCACAACACACTTGATTACGAGTGGTTTTGTTTATCCTGGCAGTGAGATCTATGGTGGATTGTCCAATTCATGGGACTATGGTCCGTTAGGAACTTTATTGAAAAATCACGTCAAGGATCTATGGCTGAGACATTTTGTCCGTGGAATCGAATACAACGTTCAGATTGATCCGGCCATCATCATGAATCCGAAGGTCTGGATGGCAACCGGTCATGTGGCCAATTTCCATGATCCTTTGGTTGACTGCAAATATTGCCATGCCCGCTATCGTGCTGATCAGATCATCCATGAGCAGAAACCGGATCTCGATGTCGATGGCATGACGCAGGATCAGCTCAATGACATCATGCAGTCCGGTGAAATCCATTGCCCGAGCTGCGACAAGACCGAATTCACGCCGATCCGTCAGTTCCAGATGATGTTCAAGACCTTCATCGGTGTCACGGAAGACAAGCAGTCGGAAGTCTATCTCCGTCCAGAGACCGCTCAGGGTATTTTTGTCAACTTCAAGAATGTCATGAGAACCACAAGAAGAAAGCTTCCAATCGGTATCGTCGATATCGGAAAAGCCTTCCGCAATGAAATCACGCCCGGAAACTTCACTTTCCGCACCCGTGAATTCGAACAGATGGAAATCGAATTCTTCTTCAAACCGGGTGAAGATGAGAAATGGTTTGAATTCTATAAAGACAACTGCAAATCCTTCGTCGAGAAATTGGGCCTCAAGGATGAGAAAGTCCGTTTCCGTGATCATGAACCGGCGGAGTTGGCTTTCTATTCCAAGGCGACGACGGATATCGAATATGACTTCCCGACGATGGGATGGGGTGAATTGATGGGTATCGCCTGCCGTGGCGATTATGATTTGAGCAAGCATATGGGTGCTTCAAGCCAGGATCTGACCTATCTCGATCCAGAAACCAATCAGCGCTATGTTCCCCATGTCGTCGAGCCATCCTTCGGCTTGGATCGATTGATGCTTGCCTTATGCTGCGATGCCTATGATGTCGAAAGCCTCAAGGATGGACAGGATAGCCGCATCGTCATGCATTTCGCTCCGGAATTGGCTCCGTATACTGTGGCTGTCATGCCTTTATCCAATAAACTCAACGAAGGTGCAAAGACAGTCTTCGATCAGCTTCGCACAGATTTCGATTGCATTTTCGATACGACGGGTTCCATCGGCAAGAGATATCGCCGTGAGGATGCCATCGGTACGCCTTTATGCATCTGCTATGACTTTGATTCGGAGAATGACGGCTGCGTCACCATCCGTGAAAGAGATTCCATGTCCCAGGAAAGAGTGGCCATCGCTTCTCTTTCCGACTACATCCACCACTTCCTCAAAAAGAACCAAGTGAAATAATACATGGCTGAATTTCAGAAAAAAGACAATTCGATTTTTAAGGAAGTGGCCTCGAAGGCCAGCATTGTCAGCGTTATTTCCTATGAGCTGGGAAGCAATGCCGTCATCAAAAAAGGGAGCAATTACCGTTGTGTCTGCCCTTTTCATGATGACCATGATCCAAGTATGCAGATCGACGTTGCAAAAAATCAATACAGATGTTTTGTCGACCACAACTTTGGCGATCCCATCGATTTTGTGGAGAAATATGAGCATATCAGCAAGTTCGAGGCACTGAAAAAAGTCTGCCAGATCTGTTCGATTCCTCTTCCTGAGGAACTATCCAATGTGAAGACATTCGTTCCTCAGATTGAGGTTCAATACAAAAGGGAACTCGAAGCCTTGAAGGAACTCGGTCTTTTCTATCAGACCTATCTTTCTTCGAATGATGGGAAAGTCTGCCGGGATTATCTTGAGAAAAGAAAGATTCCCCAGGATGCCATCGATCATTTCCAACTTGGCTATGCACCGATGGATCCTTCCTTGGCGATACAGGCGCTCAGAAACCGCGGATTTGAGATTCCCGTCTTGGAAAAAGCCGGAATCCTAGCCAATTCCAGCGAATGGAAAGATCGTTTTTCGAATCGTTTGATGTATCCGATCTTTGATGACTGGGGCCATCTGGTCGGATTTTCCGGACGAAAGATCCGTGAGGAAGATCCGCTTGGAAAATATATCAACTATCCAGCGACCGCTTTGTTCAATAAGGGCGAGATTCTCTATCACTATCACATTGCAAAAAACACGTGCCGAAAAGATCGTTTTTTGTATGTTGTCGAAGGATTCAATGATGTCATCGCCTTCCAAAGAGCGGGTATCGAGAGCTGTGTCGGCACGATGGGGACAGCCCTGACGAAGGAAAACCTGAAATCCCTGAAACGACTGAATGTCGAAATCCGTCTCTGTTTGGATAAAGATGAACCAGGACAGATTGCCGAAGAAAATTGTCTTCCGCTCTTGCGGAATGAAGGAATCCCCTTCATGGTCGTCCGACCCTTCAAGGGTGGAAAGGATGCGGATGAGGTTCTTGCCAATTTCTATCCGAATGGAAAGGATGAATTGCTTCTTGAATCGAAAAGAGTCTATGATCCATTTCTTTTTCTGCTTGCCCGTCTTTTGAAGAAAAACGGCAATGGGAAGACCATCACGGATTCAAAGAAAATCAATCAGTTCATTCTCGATTCAAAACCTTACTATGATGTCTTGGATCCGGTTTCCAAATTGAATGATCTCAAAGCCTTGGAAAAAGTAACACTCCTGACCTCGGATTCCTTAGAGAAACTCTATTCCAACCTTAAGGAAAAAAAGGATGAGGAATCCATAGCAATACCGCTGAAGAAGGAAGAAAGAGTCTATCCTTCAAGAGGAAGATTCCGCCATTCCTATCCTGTCAAGGAAGAAGAGAGGGTTCTTGTCAATGTCGAGAATCTCATGGACAGCAAATACCGGCTTTCAAAAAATATCTCCCTCTTCATTCAGGAGACATTGAATACGATTGCCGGAAAACATATGAATCCGAACCTTCTGAAGAACGAAGTGCAGCTCATCTATGTTCTCCCGCACAGCAAACAGGCGGCCATCGAAATGGAATCCTCGGGTGTGAATTTCTCCTTCCTCCCCTTCTATTATCTGAACATGTGGGTGACGAATATCTTTCTAAGTCATCCCAGCATGGAATCCTTTTCCAAGGAACAATACGAAATTCTCCTTCGGAAGCTCGAGTCCTATTCTTCAGAGTCCTCCCTTGAGAAAAACGAAGGTGATTTTGATGCTTCCATCGATTTGCAGGATGACGCCTTCTCCTTGGATGATCTTCCCGGCGTGGAAGAGGAGAAGAAGGAAGAGGAAACCTATGATATGATTTTCTCCTTGAACATCAATCCGGATGACATTGATTTCATGAAGAGGGCCATCGGCTACATTTCCTCGGCCGATGATTCGATTTACGCAAAAGAGACGTTCATGAATATGCTTGAAGTCCATCAGCTTTTGGTCCAGTTTTCCTCTCGGGAAGAATTCTGTCGGAAGAATAATCTCTCCCTGAAATTGGATAAGGAACTCTGTCAGCTGAAAATCAAAATGAAAAAGAAAGGAATTTCTTTCTGATTCACCTTGAAATTCGCTTCGGAATAGCAAATATATATATTGTGAGGTTAATCTATGGCAAAGAAAACAAAGAAAGAAGAACAAACTGTCGAAGAAATGGCTCCTGAGAATGAAGTCGAGTTGGTCGATTCCGATATTGCCAAACCAACTTCAAAGAAGGGCCGCAAGAAGAAAATTGACGAAGATTTTTCGCATGCTGAGAACACCAAGATTGATGAAAAGCTTCAAAAGGCCATCATGCAGAAGAATCTTGACCATCTGAAAGACGATATTCTTTCATCAGACGATGAAGATGATTTCTCCGATGAAGAACTCAAAGAAGAGATTCTCGAGACGAATGAATACAACAAAGGCCGAAAAGGCAAAGACGGAAAGAAAGTCTCTGTCGAGGACATGGCTCATTCCGAAAAGGAAATCATCTCGTTGGATGATGTCAAAGTCAAGCTTCTTGAAATCGGCAAGAAGAACAAGAATGTCGTCAAGCAGGATGATGTCGACAAATTGACCGCCCATCTGCAATTGTCGGATGACGATATCAATGAGATTTGGGTCTATCTGACGGAAAAGGGCATCAAGCTCAACGACGAGGATGAGGATGTCCTGGACGAAGAAGACCTCGAAGGCGATTCTTTTGATGACGATGAGGATTCCTTCGATTCGGATAAAGAGGATGTATTTAGCGAAGAAGAGGAAGATATGCTTTCGGCAGTCGATGTGAAGAACTCCGACCCCGTCAGACAATATCTCCACCACATCGGCACCTTCCAGGTTTTCAAGAACAAGGAAGAAGAAGTCATCTGTGCCCAATCCATCTTGGCCGGACAGAAGGCGATGGAAGATCTTCAGCCGATTTTGGAAGGTGCTTTCAAGGCCTATGAAGAAAAATATGACAAGCATGACTTCCAGACTTTTGTGCAGGAAGAATTCCCGAGCACCGAAGAATATACCAAGGATTCCTTTGACGAAATCGTCAAGAAGAAGTATCCGATGGTTGAAACAAGCCAGGAACTCTACAATCTCATGACGCTGGTCGATGAGGGAAAAGCCAAGAAGGAAGAACTCATTCAGTGCAACCTGAAATTGGTCGTCTCCATCGCCAAGCACTATGTCAACCGTGGCATGGAATTCCTCGATTTGATCCAGGAAGGAAATTTAGGTCTCATGAAGGCGGTCGATAAATTCGATTACACCCGTGGTTTCAAATTCTCCACCTATGCCACATGGTGGATCCGCCAGGCCATCACCAGAGCCCTTGCGGATCAGGCCAGAACCATCCGTATTCCGGTCCATATGGTCGAGACGATCAATAAGATCACCCGTGCCCAGAGAAAACTCGTTCAGAAGCTCAACCGTGACCCAACCGCGGAGGAAATCAGTGAGGAATTGGGTGGACAGTGGTCTGCCAGCCGAATCCGCGAGATTCAGCAGATTGCCCTGGATCCGCTCTCCCTTGAAAAGCCGGTCGGTGAGGAAGAAGATTCCCACGTCGGCGATTTCATCGAAGACAAGGACAATGAATCCCCTTATGAATATGCCAATCGTTCCATGGAGACAGAAAGAATCAACGAGGTTCTCTCCCAGCTCACGGACCGTGAGGCCAAAGTCATCCGTCTGCGTTACGGACTCTTGGATGGACGTACGCATACGCTTGAGGAAGTCGGAAAGGAATTCAATGTCACAAGAGAACGTATCCGTCAGATCGAGGCCAAGGCCTTGAAGAAACTTCGTCATCCGGCCCGTGCCAAATTGTTAAAGGATTTCAGAAACGATATCTAAATTATCTACTCGGCTTTTATCGGCGGCGAGGCTTGTCCCAAATGGCTCCTACGTCATGGATGTAGGAGCCGACCATGGACAGCTTTCTTTATACCTGTCTGAAAAAGGACACCGAGTTTTGGCGATTGAAAATAAAAAAGGTCCTTTTGAGATTCTTTCTCATGCGACGAAGATGGAGAAGAATATCAAAGTCTCTCTTTCCGATGGGATTTCCGCCTATGAGGAAGGAATCGACTGTTGCGTGATCTTAGGGATGGGTGGCACGACAATCTATGAAATCCTATCCAGTCACAAGGAAATCGTTATGAAATTCAAGACCATCATCATCGAACCGCAGTCGAGTTTTTCTCTTCCGATTCATTTTCTCTACGAGAATGGTTTTTATAACGATGCAGGATTGTATGTTTATGAAAAAAGATATTATCCTTTGATGCGATTTGTCAAAGGAAAGTCTTCTCTTTCTCCCTTGGAGGAAAAATATGGACCTTATATGGTCAAAAATAAGGATCCTCTTCTCCTATCTATGATCGACCATGAACTTTCTCTTCTTCTGCCTCATCTTCAAAAAGGAAATATCCAGGAAAAATACGATATGCTGACAAAAGAAAAGGAGATGATTCTCTTGTGAAACTCAAACAGCTTCTTTTGAAACTCGGTCGACTTTATCCTGTTTCCCTTGCGGAAGATTTTGATCATCCTCTCTATCAGACGGGGAAGAAAGAGATGGAAAGGGAAATCCGCAAAGTTTTTCTTTGCCTGGATTTCACCGAAGAATGTTTTGAAACGGCCAAAAAGGAACAGCCCGACCTCATTTTGACGCACCATCCTTTCTTTTTTGGAAAAAAGAAGGATATTTATCTTTCTGATCCGAAGAAGAAGATTCTCGATCAGAAGATCAACGAATCCTTATCCTGCCCGATTTATTCCTATCATACCAATTTCGACAAGGCAAAAGGCGGAATGAACGATGTGCTTCTTGGGGAACTCTCTCTTCCCTTGTCCTATATCGGGGATGAATCCTTGCTTCGTGTCTCTATCCTGGAAAAGGAAACAACAACGGAGGACGTTCTTGGACATCTTCTTTCCTATTTTTCCTTTGATCATCTCTGCTATCTTGATTTTCATACGCCGGTGAAGAAAATCGGATTCATCGCCGGAGGAGCCGGAAATGATTTCTCATTGGCTCTCAAGGAAAAATGCGATCTTTTCATCTCCGGCGATTGCTCTCATCATGCCCGAGTGGATATGACGCGCTATCATCTCAACTATATCGAACTTCCCCACGAATGCGAAGAGAAAGGCTTTCTTCTCGGCATGAAAAGAGCTTTGCTGTCCCTGGATCCATCATTGGATGTCATTTCTTTTGCATTTGAGGAATATTTCAAGATATGGAAAAAATAAATGGCTATGATGATTCATCTTTAAAGGCATTCCAGGATGAACTGGGAAGATTGCCTTCCTATTCGAAAGAAGAAAATCTCCTTCTTCTGAATGACTATCGAAAAAATCCAACGATTGAGCTGAGAAACCAGATTGTCGAAGGAAACCTTCGGCTCGTCTATACGATCGCCTTCAACAATTCCAGGAAATATCATCTTCCCACGATGGATTTCGTTCAGGAAGGAAGCCTCGGACTGATCTCGGCTGTGGAGCATTTCGATCAGGAACTTCAGGTTCCCTTTTCGAATTTTGCCAGCATCAAGATCCAGAATGCCATCTATGACTACATGACGAATTATTCCTTTGTCATTTCGATTCCACGCTATATCTATCATAGCATCCAGGAAATACAGAAAGCGAAGAATGAACTCTATCAGAAATTATCCCACGAGCCATCCAACGAAGAGATTGCCGCCTATTTAGGCGAAGACTATACAGCCGCCAAAATCCTGAATATCCAGATTCTCTATAATCGCATCGTCTCTTTGGATGAAAATATTTCTTCCGATGGGAATGAGCCGCTTTATCGGAAGGATCTTCTTTTTGATGAGGACGATCCATCCAAACGCTACAAGATGAATGAAATGCTGAATTTCTATAAAGAAGCTTTAAGCAAACTCCCGCAAAGAAGCCGGGAAATCTTTCTTGAACGTACAAAAATGGAACATCCCGCCACTTTGGAAGAGCTTTCAAAGAAATTTCATGTCTCCAAGGAGAGAATCCGCCAGATCGAGGAAGACTGCGTATTGAAGATGCAGAATTACATTCTAAAGAAGCTCTAATTCTTTTTTTAGATCGAGGACCGATTTTTTGCTGACGCTGGTTGCCGATGCAAGATAGAAATCAAAGCCTTTATATTTTTCGGATGGAAAATCCTCTTTCTTGAGGACGATATATCCCTTCATGCCAGGATAGGCATTCTGAATGGAGGAAAAGATTTCCTTTGCGTTGGAGGAGGACTGATCTCCGCAGACAAGAAAAAGAGATCTTGTCGGGTCGACATCTTTTAGATATTCAATTGCCTGCATGGATCTTTTTTCATAGAGCGGACAGATCGGAAGAGCCTGCAGAATTTTCTTTTTATTCTCTTTCAGGAAATTTTCGACTTCCAGCCAGGATGTCTTGCTCACGGTTGTCTGTGGAATGAAGACGACTTTTTCCTTCAAAGAGAGACTTTTGAGCTCAGAAAGGACATCTTTTGTCGATTCAATCAGTTGGAAATAAGGGAAATGGGAAAGAAAACCGATGGTCTCCTGATGATTCTTCTTTCCAAGATAGAGATATGATACATCCTCTTGATAGGGAAGAATCCGTTCATATCTTCGGATGATCAATGGACACGTGCAGTCGAGAATCTTAGATCCGGCTTCATTTTTCTCTTCTTCAAGCGCATGCCCATGGGCGGATAGAACAAGGATATCGTCCTTATCGACTTTCACTTCATCCGAAAGGAGCTTTGCCCCCACTTTCTTCATGATGTCTTCATTTTCCATCTTGTTGTGCAAGAGGGGGTGCGTGAGATAAATATTGCCTTTGTTCTTCTTTATGGAGCAAAGATGGGCGATGGCACTTTGAACGCCAAAGCAGAATCCATAATCCGAGATGATTTTTACCATGGCTTCATTATAGCATCCAAAGAGACTCGCTATCAAAAAAAACGCAATTTGACGTTTTTAATGATATACTAAAGAAGTCAAGAAAGGTTGAATTATTATGGATTATACAAAGTATATCGGTGTCACACCTGATTTCCCAAAGAAGGGAATTTCCTTTAAAGACGTTTCGCCCCTTTTGGCTTGTCCGGAAGCCTTCCACTCCGCCATTGAAGATATGGCCAGGATTGCTGAGGAATTTCATCCGGATGTCATCATCGGACCCGATGCCCGCGGTTTTCTTTTTGGAGCCCCACTGGCATTGAGAATGAATCTTCCCTTTGTCATGGCAAGAAAGGCCGGAAAACTTCCTGGAAAGACCTATAAGAAAACCTATACCCTGGAATATGGAACAGATACGATCGAAGTTCCACAGTTTGCCATCCATGAAGGACAGAGAGTCCTTCTCATCGATGATCTGATGGCAACCGGCGGAACCTTTGCGGCCATCAAGGAACTTCTTGAGGAAGTCAAGGCAGTCCCTGTCGCCTGTCTGACCATGATCAATCTCAAGGATCTTCATGGCGAGAAGAATGTCGGAATCCCCTGTCGCAGCATTTTGGACCTCTAAATGGAAATAGAGAATCATATTTACACCTTCGAAGACGTCAGAAACGTCTACTCGGAATACATCCATAATCCGAATGACCTAGAACTGATTGAGAAGGCCTATCGCTTTGCTGAAAAAAAGCATGAAGGTCAGTTCCGCAAATCGGGTGATCCCTATATCAGCCATTGCATCGGCGTGGCGATGATTATCGCCCAGCTTCAAGCCGGTCCGCAGACCATCTGTGCCGGTTTTTTGCATGACACGATCGAAGATACCGATACGACCAAGGAAGAAATCGAACAGAACTTCGGCAAGGAAGTGGCCGATATGGTCGAGGCCCTGACCAAGGTCACCCGCCTTTCGGATTACAAGAATGTGGAATTCACTTCCGAAAACCATCGAAAGATCTTCGTTGCCATGGCCAATGATATCCGTGTCATCATCGTCAAACTGGCTGACCGACTCCACAATATGCGAACCCTCCAGTTCCAGCCCAAGGAAAAGCAGGCCCGCATCTCCAAAGAGACACTGGAAGTCTATGAACCGATTGCCCATCGACTTGGTCTATACAAGGTGCAGACCGAACTGGAAAACCTTGCTTTGTGGTATCTGGATCAGGAAGAATACATCAAAATTGAAAAGAAAATCCAATCCAGTGAGAACAATGCCCATGATGCCTTGGCCAAAGCCAAGGATGAACTTGAGACCATCCTTCTTCCGACGAAGATTCCTTTTATCATCTCCGACCGAGTGAAATCGGTATATTCCATCTATAAGAAGATGCATAACAAGAACTATGACTTCAACCAGATCTATGATCTCATGGCCTTAAGAATCATCACGGATACGGAACAGAACTGTTATGCCATCTTGGGCTATGTCCATGCGAATTTCAAGCCGCTTCCCGGACGATTCAAGGACTATATCGCCATGCCCAAGCCCAACTTGTACCAATCGCTTCATACGACGATTGTTTCCAATACCGGCCATGTCTTTGAGGTTCAGATCCGAACCAAGGAGATGGATGAAATTGCGGAAGGCGGTGTTGCGGCACACTGGCGCTATAAGGAAAACAGCAAGTACGATGCCAAGACGGAGCAGCAGGAAATCGAGAACCAATTGCATTGGTTCAAGGATTTTGTCAGCATCACCAATGCCGATATCAACGATTCCACCAAGGAATATGTCGATACTCTTAGCCATGATATCTTCGATGCGAATGTCTATGTCTTCACACCGAAAGGAAATGTCATCTGCCTTCCCAATGGATCGACGCCGATCGACTTTGGATACCGCATCCATTCCGATGTCGGAGAGCATATCCAGGGAGCCAAGGTCAATGGAACCCTTGTTCCCTTGTCCCAGAGCCTGAAGACGGGCGATGTCGTTGAGGTTCTGACCAACAAGGATGCCCATCCGAATTCGGAATGGGTCAATATCGCCAAGACGAATTTTGCAAAAAGCAAGATCCGAAAATATCTCATCAAGCAGAATGCCGACTATGTAAGAGAAGATTCCATCAAGAAGGGAAGACAGACATTGGTCGATTCTCTTCGAGAGAGAAAAATCAATGTCGATGTCAATACCCTTCTTTCCAAGAAGGTTTTGCAGGCCTTCAAGGCCAATAACATCGACGATCTGCTTCTGATGGTCAACGGAAAGACCATTCTTCCAAACCAGATCATCGAAGCCAGCGGCATCAACTACTCTGGAAAGATGACCGATGCCCAGTTGACGGAGCAGATCAATTCCCGCGAAGTCAAGAAGAATACCTCCGATGCCGTCATTCTCAAGAATGGCGATTCCATCATGATCTCTTTGGCGAATTGCTGCACGCCGATTCCCGGGGATGAGATTGTCGGTTTTGTTTCGACAGGCCAGGGCGTCAAGGTCCACCGTCGGGATTGTCCGAATGTCAATCGCGAAGGCATCAAGGACCGCCTCCTGGAAGTGAAATGGAACCCGGATGCAAAGTCTTCAAAGGAATACCCCGTCGATCTGGCCGTGGAATGTCACGACCGCGAGAAACTTCTCATCGATATCGTCAATGCCCTTTCGGGAGCTGAAGCCAAGGTCACCATGATTCAGGCAAAGCTTCATCCCTCCAACAATACGACGACCGTTCTTCTCACTCTTCTTTCCAGGGATATCGAACAGCTTGGCAAATTCACGCATGTCCTTTCCCTCGTCAAAGGCGTCTTCCAGATCAAGAGATTGATCCATTGATGGAATTTTGCTTGTTTTTTAAGCAATCATCCATCGTTTTGTTATATAATATGAACGGGAGAAATCCCGTTTTTTGTGAGGTTAAAAATCATGTCCATTCAACAAATCAAGAAACCACGTGGCACCATCGACTATTTCGGTGAAGAAGAAGCCACTTTGGAAAATCTGAGAAATCTTCTTCTCTCCGAAGCAAAGAAATACGGCTGCGAAACCGTCGAACTGCCGATGTTTGAGGAGTCCAAGCTCTTCCATCGCACGGTGGGTGAAAGTTCGGATATCGTCACGAAGGAAACCTTTGATTTGGCCAAGAAGGGCGACAAGGACTATACGCTTCGTCCGGAATTCACCGCCAGCGTTTCCCGCATGGTGATTGAAAATAAACTTTATACGAATCCGGATATGCCTCTTCGCATCTCCTATTTCGGACCGGTCTTCCGCTATGAAAGACCCCAGACGGGAAGACTGAGACAATTCAATCAATTCGGTGTCGAATTCCTCGATAGCAAAATTGATCTTTCCAGCACATTGGATGCCTTCCTTCTTTCTTTGAGAAGCGCTGAAAAGCTTCTCAAGCACAAAGTCAGAGCGAAGATCAACTTCCTTGGTTCCTTTGCTTCAAGAGAAACCTATAAGAAAGAACTCAAGAAATATTTTGAGCCGCTCATAAATGATATGTGCGATGACTGCAAGAGAAGACTCGAAGTCAATCCTCTCCGCATTCTCGACTGCAAGGTCGAACAGGACCAGGAGATCGCCAAAGGTTCTCCGCGTGTCATCGACTATCTCGATGAAGAGGATAAGAAGGAATTCGAGCTGATCAGAAAGGCACTGGATGAAATCGGCATCGAATATGAAGTCGATAGCGAGCTCGTGCGCGGTCTTGATTATTACACTGGCCTTGTCTGGGAACTCTATGACACTGGAAAAGAGAATCTCGGAGCCATCGGCGGCGGTGGAAAATACGCTTCCCTGATGGCTCAGATCGGCGGTCCTGATTTTGAAGGCATCGGCTTCTCTTTGGGTGTCGAAAGACTTCTTCTCGCCCTCGATGAGGAAAGAAGAAAAGAACTTCTTTCTGAGGATGGACTCGATGTCATGATCATCGACCTGAAAAGAGAAGGAAAAGCCAACGCGTTCGCTGATCAGCTAAGAAAAAATGGCAAGAAGGTTTCCATCGTCTCCTTCTCAAGAGGCTTAGGTGGAGCCATGAAGATGGCAGATAGAAAGAAGGCAAAGAAGGTTTTGATCATCGATAGCGATTCGACCTATAAGGTCAAGGATATGCTCTCGCGCGATCAGGTGACATTGAAGGAAGAGGAAGTTCTTTCCTCTTTGGGAGAATAATATGCTTAGAACACATACATGCGGTGAATTGAACGAAAAAAATGTCGGAAGCGAAGTCAGTCTCTGTGGATGGGTCAATACCGTCCGCAACTTAGGTTCGCTCTGCTTTGTCGACTTACGAGACAAATATGGCATCACACAGCTCAATATTCCTTCTGATTTAGCCAAGGAATATCATCTGCGAAGCGAAGATGTCATCCAGGCCAAGGGAAATGTCGTCCTCCGCTCCCAGCCGAATCACAATATTCCGACCGGTCTTATCGAAATCGATGTCAAGGAAATCCATGTCTTTTCCTCGGCTGCGACGACGCCTTTTGAAATCAAGGATGATACCACGGCCAATGAGGATACCCGTCTTGTTTATCGATATCTCGACTTAAGAAGACCAATCATGCAGAAATATCTCAAGATCCGCAGCGACCTCAATCGCTATGCCCGTGAATACCTTGTGGAAAATGGATTCCAGGAGATCGATACCCCGACGATGATCAAGTCGACACCAGAAGGTGCCAGAGACTATCTCATCCCTTCGAGAATCTATCCAGGAAGCTTCTATGCTCTTCCGCAGTCTCCACAGCTCTATAAGCAGCTCTTGATGATTGCCGGAACGGATCGCTATTTCCAGCTTGCCCACTGCTACCGCGATGAAGACCAGAGAGCCGACCGCCAGCCGGAATTCATGCAGATTGACTGCGAACTTTCCTTTGTTGACCGTGAGGATGTCTTGAATGTCATCGAAGGACTTCTCAAATATATCTTCAAGAAGATCAAGAATGTGGATCTTCCCTCTTTCTATCGGATGGACTATGATGATGCCATCTATCATTATGGCTCTGATAAGCCGGATATGCGTTTCGAGATGCTCATTGACGATGTCACCTCTTCTTTGGAAGGCTGTGGCTTCAAGGCCTATGAAGGAAAGAATATCGAAGCCTTCGTCGTCAAGAATATCGCCGACAAGATTACCCGCAAGAACCAGGATGAGGACAATCTCTTAGCCAAGAAATACCGCGTGTTTGGTGTTTCCCATCTCAAGAGAGAAAATGGAGCCTTCGTTTCCAATATCGTCAAGAATATCCATCCGGATTGCCTAGAAAAATTGGCTGCTCAGCTTCATGTCGAGGACAATGACCTTGTCATCCTCTGTGCCGATAGCAAGAAGGAGAATGCCTGTCTCGCCTTAGGTGCACTCCGCAATTTCTATGGAAGCAAATTAGGCCTGACGAAGAAAGATGACTACAAGCCTTTGTTTGTCATCAACTGGCCGTTATTCGAAAGAAAAGAGGATGGAACAATCGAATCCCTGTCCAACCCATTCACCCGTCCGAATGATGAAGATCTTCATTATCTCGATACGGATCCGACCAAGATCCGTTCGACAAGCTATGATACGGTCCTGAATGGTGTCGAACTTTCTTCGGGTGCCCTAAGAATCTATGATTCCAAGGTCCAGGAAAAAGTCTTCTCGCTTTTAGGTCTCACCGATGAAGATATCGAAAAGAGATTCGGCTTCTTTGTCAAGGCTCTCAAATACGGTGTTCCACCGGAAGGTGGCTTTGGCATCGGGGTGGAAAGACTGGCGATGGAACTTGCCGGAACCGACAATGTCAGAGATGTCGTTGCCTTCCCGAAGAACCTCAAGGCCTATGAGCCAATGAGTCAGTGTCCAAGTATGGTTCCGACGCAAGATACGGATATCTTGGGCATCAAAGTGATGGGAAAACAGGAAAATCAGGATTAGATATGGAAAACACAGAAGAACTTTACCCATTTGGATCGACCTCTCTGAAGAAAGAGGTTTTGGATATCCTTTCTTCCGATGGATTTGAAAAGATGTCCCCGGTCCAAGCCAAATGTCTCCCTTTGATGATCAAAAACAAGAACGTCTTGGCCCTTGCCCCGACAGGAACGGGCAAGACGCTCAGCTATGTTCTTCCAATCGTCAATGATTTAGTTGATGACGGACATGTCCAGGCTGTCATTCTTTCGCCGACGGTCGCACTTCTCGATCAGATCAAGTCCGTCTTTGAGGAATTCACCCTCCGCCTAGGCTTCCCAAGCGATGCTGTCAAGGCCATCTACAGCCAGTCTGACTTCAATAAGGCAAAGCCGGATGTCCTTTTGATTACCCCATCCTTGTATGTCTCCGCCTTGTCCCATTATCCCATCAATGAACTCAAGAGAGTCATCATCGATGAAGGCGATATGGTCATATTCGATGGCTTTGCCACGGCCTTGGAAGCCTTGAAGAAACCCCGCGAGAAGAAAATGATTTCTTTCTTCTCGGCTTCACTCAATGTCCAGGATATCAAGAAGGTCAAATCGACCTTCCTCATCAATGATGTCGTGGATGTGAGAAATTCGATCACCTCGAAAAGCGTTTCGCATCATATCGTCAATATCCGCTCGATGGAACCTTCCCTTGCCCTTGATCTCTTTTTGAAGGAGACCAAGCCCTATAAGGCCATCTGCTTTGTCTCGAAGAAAGAAACGCTGTTCAGTCTGGCAGATGAACTAAAGAAGATCGGACGCCATTTCCTCTTGGTTCATGGTGCCATGGATAAACGTGACATCAGAAAAGTCCTCGATGATTTCAGAAAAGATGAGGAAGGACTCCTTCTTGCCTCGGATTATGTGAGCCGTGGACTTGATATTCCCGATGTCGAGATGATTCTTTCCCTAGATCTTCCAAAAGATAGCCAGTACTATTTCCACCGTGCTGGAAGGGCGGGAAGATTCAATGCGCCCGGTGATTCGTATATCTTCTATAGCGAGGATGATGAAGAGGCGGTTTCCGCGATTCATGATCTTGTAAGACGCGGTACCTCCTTTGATTCCTATCTTCTTTCCCAGGGAAACCTAAAGAAGAGTAAGGGAACCTATCAGTTCCGCAACATGGGAAAGAAAGACCGTGCCGAAAGCGAGGTCCTTCAGAAGAAAATCCGCCATGCGGTGAACAAGAACAAATCCAACAAGGTCAAGCCGAATTACAAAAAGAAAGTCAGCAAGGCAGTCGATCTCGTCAAGGAAAAACATCGCCGAAAGATTGTTCTTACCAATATCGCAAGAAGCGGCGGAAATGCCAAGGACTATCATGTCGATAAGAAGAGATCCTCCAAAAGAAAATGAGTCTTCACAATAAAGAATCCTTCCAGCAGTTGGTTGGGGATACTCTCTCTCTGATGCAGACCATCGAATATGATGTCAAATGGATGTATGCCGGGATGATGGAAGGAAATCTAAGGGAGAATTTTTCTCTTGTCTCTCCCTGGACATTGGGTGCGACGATCAAGGCACTGGAAAGTCTTGATGAGAGCGATGCTTCTCCTTTTCTAAGCAAGGAAGACTATTCCAAGCTAAGGAAAGTCAACCATATGCGAAATGAGATTGTTCACCATGTCTTTGTCCGATTCCTCTATACGAAGGAACAATATGATTCAAGGGAATTTGAGCAGGTCGATCAGGAAATCAGCCAGTTTCATGACGAACTTGTCTTGCTTTCCAAAGAAATGGAAGAAACAAGATTCGCTGTTTTGAAGAGATATAAGAAAATCTGACGAAAAAATCCTAGATTTGCTTTCTAGGATTTTTCTTTGCTTTTTAAGTTGTAATCGTCCTTTTTTCTAAAATTCGTCAATCATCGAATAGAGTTTCATCAGTGCATCTTCTTTTTCGAAAAGGCCGAGGCTCACTCCTTTCCTGAAGAGAACATAGACATTCTCTTTTCCGGAGCCTGCGATGCCGAAATCGGCATCCTTGGCTTCACCGATGCCGTTGACCGGACAGCCCATCACGGCGACCTGGCAGGGCTTGAAGACAGAATCGAGGTAGGAAAGGATTTCTCTTGAAATCGGTTTGAGGTCGATGAGTGTTCTTCCGCAGGTCGGACAGACAATCATATCTGGAAGATCATTTCTTCTTTTGGAAAGTCTAAGAAGCGTCTTGCAGGCTCTGATTTCTTCGATTCTCTCATCAGCCAAGGAAATACGGATAGTGTCTCCGATTCCTTTCTTGAGAAGAGGATAGACGCCTAAAGCTGACTTGATGCATCCGAGGGTGGAAAAGCCGGATTCCGTGAGTCCTAAATGGAGAGGATAGGGATACCTTTCATCGGCTAAAGAATAGATTTCCAATAGGTCATCTGGAGAGGAGGATTTCAGGGATAGGACGATGTTGGAGAAGTTCTCTTCCCTGAAAATGGAGATTGTCTCATCCATGGCAAGAAGGATATCCTCTGCCTTGCTTTTTGTCTTTCCGCGGTATTTGTTCAGGGAACCGGAATTCACACCGATGCGGATCGGAATGTTCTTTTCCTTGCACCGCTCTATGACAAGGCGGAGTTTATCCTCGCCTCCGATATTTCCAGGATTGATGCGGATCTTATCGACCCCGGCATCGATGGCCATCAAGGCGAAGCGATAGTCGAAATGGATATCGGCGATGATAGGAATATTCGTGTTCTTCTTGATTTCCTTTAGGCCATGGATGTCTTCTTCATCCAGGACAGAGAAACGCATCATGTCCAAGCCTTTTTTGGCTAGATCATTTGTCTTTTTGATCAATGAGGCAGTATGAGATGTTTTTTCATCCCCCATGGTCTGAATGAGACAAGGATGGCCCTTGCCGATGATTTTGTTTCCGATTGGAAAAGATATGTGCTCCATATGTCGTCTCCTTTTTTTCTATTATAAACGTTTTCCACGGATGAAAAAAGAAAAAGGGAATGTACGAATGAATAAAAGACAGGTGTATAAGTATTTGAATAAAAATGTTTTATAGACTTTGAAAATATGACCAATAATGAAAAGAAATGCGAAAAAAGATTGCGAAATATTTCCTTGATGACTATAATGAACAAGTCATAATTTAGGAGGAAAGAAAAATGGCAGATAAACGTATCAATATCATTCTCCGCTGCAAAGAATGCAAGAACGAGAATTATATCACCACGAAGAACAAGAGATTGCATCCGGATCGCTTCTCCACAAAGAAGTATTGCCCGAAGTGCAATAAGATGACTCTTCATGAAGAAAAGAAATAAATCTCTTTTCTGAAAACATTTAGGAGGAAAGAAAAATGGCTGATGTTTTTGATGCAGGTGAATTGAATCCTGGAAAAATCTTCCTTTACAAGGGCGATCTTCTTCAGGTCATCGATGTCGTTCACAACAAGACGGCTATGGCGAAGATGAAGCACAAGATCAAGGCGAAGAACCTTCGTTCCGGTGCCATCACTGAAATGATGCTCTTCTCCGGCGATAAGGTCGATGGTGCCTTCTTGGATAAGAAGAACATGACTTTGTCCTACAGAGATGCCGATGATGATGGATTTGCCCATTTCATGGATACGGAAACCTATGATATGGTCGAACTTCCGATTTCGAGAATCAAGAGAGAACTCACGTTCCTTCCCGACAATGCCGAAGTCGTCATCACCTATTATGGACAGGAAATCCTTGGTATCCAGCTTCCTGACAAGGTTGCCCTTGAAATCGTCGAAACTGATGACAATGCTGTCGCCGGCGATACGGTCAACAAGGCCAACAAGGATGCCATCCTTGAGACTGGATTGAAGATCAAGGTTCCGATGTTCATCAAGAATCATTCCAAAGTCTGGGTCAAGACCGCGGATGGTTCCTACGATTCCAGAGCCTAAGTTTTTGTTTCTCAAAGGTCGTTTCATGCGACCTTTCTTTCATTTTAAGGAGAATCATCGATGTCTATACCAGTAGTTGGCTTCGTCTTTGCCTTAATCGGATGTCTTCTTGCCGGTTTGGTAGCTGGCTTCTTCATCGCAAGAGCCCTGTTCAAGAAAACCATGGAAGAGAATCCTCCCATCAATCGCGATATGATCAAAGCCATGTACCGCTCCATGGGTCGCACTCCTTCGGAAGCGATGGTCAATCAGACCATGAAGGCGATTGAAGGCGCAAAAAAGAAATCCCAAAAGAAGTAAAATGATTGCCTTTTTCTGAGAAATTCAGAGAGAGGCTTTTTTTGTGCCTGAAAAAAACGCTGTTTCTCTTTTTTATGGAGAAGACAGCGTGAAATGTCAGTTTGCGGATTTATCCTGAATCGTATTTTCGAAATGGGTTTCCGGTTCTTCGTGCTTCTTGATTCGGATGATGTTAGCCTTGTGTCTGTAGATGATGAATAAGGCGGCTAGGAATATACTGATGCTCGTCTGGAAGGAAAGATGAAGGAGGAAGGAAGGCGCATAATAGAGTCCTCCATTGAAGGAATTGATGTCTATTAAGACTGTCAAGTCAAGAATGGCTGGGACAAGCGAGAGAAGGAAGATGAAGGGGACCGTGAGAATCGAACAGATGGAGATGCGTTTCGTCAGCTTGAAGAGAACAAGGAAGAAGAGGAAGCCGATGACAAAGAGGATCGGAGAGACAAAGAAGATGAAGCCTGCCATGCTCGAGACCGCCTTTCCACCCTGAAAATGAGCAAAGAGAGGATAGGTGTGGCCTAGAAGGACGGATAATCCACAAAGGCAGATGACAAGTTCCTTCATCCTGGAATAGCTGACAAGAGAATCCATGATCGGTGTATAAGTCATGAGGAGAAGAAGAATCAGAAGTGGGAAGTAGGCTTTGCATGCATCAAGGAACATCGTCAGAATGCCGGCTTTCTTGCCTAAGGTTCTTCCGACATTGGTTCCGCCAGTGTTATGGGATCCATAATCACGGATATTGATGCCATGCATTTTTCCGATGATGACGCCATTGGGTATGCTTCCGAAAAGGTAGCCAAGCAGCATCGCTGCCAAAAGAAATATGATTGTATAAAGTATATTCATATAATAGCCTCAAAGAACATATTAGATTATAAATGGAGGCTCCTTTGCAAGCAAGATAAAATAAATTGGAAGGGTGAGATTGGATAGGGAAGAAATGTGAAAAACCGGATATTGCCTCTTCCTATATGATAATGTGTGATAGAGATTTATAAACCGCCAATTATTATTTATCACAAAATAATTATATAAATAAGTTTTTATTGCATATATATATATATATATATA
>CAVCCX010000010.1:0-44346 GCA_963600815.1 Bacteroides uniformis
TGCAGGTTAATGCAGCAAACCAGGTCAAGAGAAATCCTAAAAGTTTTGACGATTTATGAAATTAGTTCTTGACAACGGTCACTATATAACAGTTTTTATACTCCATAGATCAAAGTCTCTCCATCAGTCGAATTTATCGATACATTTATCCGAACATTCTGTTCAGATAAAATTCATGACCGTCGAAACCAAAAAGCATCGAGGAATGAATTTAAAGTCAATTTAAGGAAAAAGAAGAAAATAAAACTATGAACTTCAACCCAAAAGATGAAAAGACCTATGTCACCAAAGAAGAAATGGATTCGATTATCGAATCGAAGATTTTTGGTGCCTTTCTCGAGATTGGAGAGCCCAGCTATTCGAGAAGCATCCCCCAAGTACAGGAACTCATCCGAAGAGATTATCTTGAGAATTTCACCTATCATGTGAAAAGAGAGGAAAAGAAATACGAAGTCACTTTATCATTCAAAGAATATGACTGGTCTTTCTCTGTTGTCCGACCAAATAAAATAGACGCCCTGAGGGAAGCCTGCTATTGCTTTCTTCTATACCTAAAAAGTATCGATGCAAGACAACAGGAAATCATGAAGCGGTTCGCAGACGAGGTCCGATATTATCAAATCGACCCATATAAGCCCTATTAGGAAGATTGGAATCCCTTTCTTCCTCTTTTTTTTGCTATAATTGAAACATGATCAATATAGCCATAATCGAAAATGAGGAAGAACAGATCAAAATCACTTCGGACATGATACAGAAATATTTCTCCGTTCAGGGTCTTCTTTATGAGATTCATTCCTTTTCGAATGGGTATGATTTTCTTGAAGGCGACACCACTTCCTTCGACCTCATCTTCATGGACATCGATATGCCCGGCATCAACGGCATGGAGACCTCCTTAAAGATCCGTGAAAAAGGAATTGCGACACCCCTCATCTTTGTCACCAATCTTCCCCAATATGCCATCAGCGGATACAAAGTCCAGGCACTGGATTTCATCCTCAAACCGATGACCTATGCTGATTTTTCCTTGGCCATGAAAAGAGCCCTTGCCCTTCTCGAGAAAGAAAAAATCGGTGATTTTGTCTTGACCATCCATGGTTCGATCATCAAATTCAAGGCAGAAGAAGTCGACTACATCGATATGAATCATCATGATGTCAATTTGCATCTGAAATCTGGAAGAATCGAAACCTTCCGATCCTCCCTAAACAAAATCGAACCGCTTCTCGATAAAAGAATCTATCACAAGTGCAATTCCGGATGCATCGTCAATCTTAACAAAGTCAAAGCCCTCGAAGAGGATACTCTGATTCTTGAGAGCGGAACTCGGCTTCCGATTTCGCGTTCCAAAAAGAAAGAGACGCTTTCCAGGCTGAATCAGCTCTATTCACTGAATATGGACAAGGAGTGAGTCCATGAACGAAAACAGCCTCATCAGCCGAATCCTTGTCCTTGGTCATTATGCTTTCTTCCTTGAACTTTTCTTTGCCCTTTTTGTCCTTCTCATCAACGGAAAGAAAAGAAAATATTTTCCTCTTTTTCTTTTGGCGGCTCTCAGTGTGGGCTTTCCTTTTTATTTTCTTCCAAAACTGACTTTGCTTTCCTTTGATTATTCCTATCTTTTGGTCTTCCTTTTTGTCTTTCTATGCGGGCTCTTCCTCTACAAAGAAAAGATATTCACCATCTTCTTTTCCTGCATGGCCGCCTGGGGTCTTCAGCATATCTCATGGAACCTATTAGGCATCCTGTATGATCTATTGCCAAATGTTTCATCCTATTCCGATTTCGTCCTTCGACTGATTTATTTCATTTGTTTCATTTTCGTCTATGGTTTCACCCTCTTCCTCTTCCTGAAACTCGATCTGAAGATATCCTATAACCGGCACGATAAATTCTCTTTCCTTCTTTCCTTGATCATCCTTGTTTCCACAATCTATCTTTCCCAGTCCATCCAGCAATGGTCCATCTCGATTCGAATCTATACGCTTCTTGTCGCCCTTCTTTCCTTGATCATCATGATCATCTATCCCTATCTTTCTTCCCTTAGAATCAAAGAGAAGGAACTCTCCGATGAGAAGGAGAACCTAGAAAGAATGGTCTCATTGCAGGCAAAGCAGCAGGCTCTTTCCAAAGAGGCGACAGACCTCCTCAACATGAAATTCCATGATATGAAACATCAGCTCCTTCTGATGAGAAGCATGGATGAAAACAAGAGAGATGAAACCACCAAGGAAATCGAAAAAAGCATCGACCTCTATACGGATATCGCTCGGACAGGAAATGATGCCCTGGATATCGTCATCACCCAGAAATCCCTGCTTTGCACCTCAAAAGGCATCCGTTTCACTTATATTCTTTCAGGAGAATGTCTGTCCTTCATGAATAAAAGTGATCTGACCTCCCTTTTCGGAAACATATTGGACAATGCCATCGAAGCTGCCACAAAGGAAGAAGGAGAATACCGCATCATCAAGCTGAAGGCTTATCCGCAGAATTCGATGATCCTCATCCAGGAAGAGAACTACGCCCATCAGAAAGTCTCTTTCGACAAGAACGGACTTCCTGTGACAAGCAAGGGCGATAAGAACTATCATGGCTTCGGAAGCAGATCCATTTCCTATATCACGGAAAAATATCATGGACATCTCCATTTTACACAACTGGATGATGTCTTCTCTCTTTCCATCATGCTTCCTATCCCAGAAAAAACGCCGAATGTGTCAGAATAAAACGCAGATTGTGTCATACTGAAACCGCATACAAAAGAAAAGAATTATCCTTTCTGCAGAAAAAACCGCTTACAGGTTTGGAAAGGACAAATTCTATGAATCCAAAAATCTTTCGAGGATTGACGATTGTCAGCGGATTTTTGCTTGCCACGAGCATCACAGTCTCTTCCATGCTGGAAAAATATTCCAGCCAGATGGACCAGGTCTTCGGCACAAAATCCAGCGAAATCCGATACGAGAAGCTCTCAGACGATGATCAGGAGGACCCCTGGAACTACAAGAGTCAGTTCAAGTCGGCCAAAGAAGCCATCGAAGGCTACAAGGAATATTCCATCCGTGAAGCAGAAGAAACCTTTGTTCTTCTCAAAAACCAGGAGAATGCGCTTCCTCTAAGCAAGACAAGCAAGATCACCCTGATGGGACTCAGATCCTATGCCGCCATTTATGGAAACTCCGCCGGTTCGATTGCCGACAAAGCGACTGTCGAGAATGGAAACCGTATCTATGAAGCCTTCAAAAAAAGCGGATTCGAACTCAATCCGTCGATGCTTAGCACCTATGAGACCTACTTCAAGGACAAGAGCTGGGGACCTGCCAGCTATGGTGCTGTTCCTCCGGAATATACCGAGGTCACTGTGACAGATTCCGTTCCAGAGCTTTCACCGAGCGAACTTGCCAGCATCAACAAAGACTACAAGAAGGATTATTCCTCCTATCATGATGCAGCGATTGTCGTCTTGGGAAGACCGGGTGGCGAATCAAAAGAATACGAATTAGCCAACAATCCCGAATGCACGACCGGAAACATCATGTCTCTTTCCGATAAGGAGAGAGCCATCATCAAGGAAGCCGAAGACAACTTCGACAAGGTCATCGTCCTGATCAATTCCGTCACCCAAATGGAAATCGAAGAACTGAAGAACGATGACAAGATTTCTGCCATCATGTGGATCGGCTATCCGGGCGCCTATGGCTTTACCGCCTTGGCCAATGTCTTAAACGGAACGACCTCACCGAGTGCCAGTCTCGGCGATGTCTATATTGCAAACAATCAGGCCAATCCAGCCATGCAGAGCTATGGCGACATCCCTTGGGCAAACAAGGCGGATTTCAATGATGCCGAAAATGTGAATTCCTACCTTGTCGAAGCCGAGGGAATCTATCAGGGATATCGCTATTATGAGACAAGATACAATGACATCATCAATGGCGTCCATAACGCTTCCACGGCCAAAGCCGGACAATACACGAATGCCGATTCCACCATTTCGACCGTCGATGGAACATGGGACTATCAGAATGAAGTGACCTATCCATTCGGCTATGGACTCAGCTATACCACTTTCGAAGAAAAACTCGAAGATGTCAAAATCAGTGGCGACAAGAAGACAGCCACAGTCAAGGTCAGTGTCACCAACACCGGAAATGTCCCGGGAAAGAAATCCGTGCAGGTCTATGCTCAGTCTCCATACACCGAATACGACAAAAAGAACAACGTCGAAAAATCCTCTATCCAGCTGATTGATTTCGAGAAGACAAAAGAACTCGCCCCGAAGGAGACAGAGACCATCGAGATGATTATCGAACTGATGAATCTTGCTTCCTATGACTATACCAATGAAAAGACCTGGATTTTGGATAACGGAACCTACACTATCGCTTTAGGCGATGATGTCCATTCAGCCATGAACAACATCCTTTCCAAGCAGAACAAGACAACAGAGGATGGTCTTGATGAAAATGGAAATAAGGAACTTGCCTACACCTGGGAATGGTCGGACTTCGATAGCGATACCTTCCGTTATTCGGAAACCGGAAAGGAAATCACCAATCAGCTTTCCGATGGGGATTATTCCATGGATCTCAACAGCTTCATGCCCGATACCGTCACCTATTTCTCCAGAAATGATTGGCTGAACACCTTCCCGAAGAAATATGAAGGACTCTCCGCAGAAGGAAGACTCAAGAAACTTCTCACAAATGACTTCATCGAACTAAAGACTGATGAAGATACCTCAGAAGTGAAATTCGGAGATACGACTTCCACTCTCACCCTTGCCGATCTCAAGGGCTGTTCCTTTGATGATGAAAGACTCGAAGAATTGGCAAACAAGGTCACCGTCGATGAATTCCTCGACTTTGCCAGCAATGCCTTCCATCATATCCAGAAGATCGATTCAGTCGGCTACAGCGGAAATGATGCCGATGACGGTCCGGGCGGATCGGATACACACTACTTCAATGAAGGAACCTATCAGGGAAAGAAATACGATGACGCCACCACGGCATCGAAAGTCAATGACGAATATATGGGAACAAGAACGGCTCCCTCTCCACAGAACCTCGCCTATTCCTTCAACAAGGAATTGGCCTATGAGAATGGTGAAATTATCATCGGGGAAACCTCTCTGATCCTCAATCTTCCCATCATCATCGGTCCTGGAGCCAACCTCCATCGCCATGGATACAACGGAAGAGGCGGCGAATATTATTCCGAAGATCCGATTCTCTCTGGCTACATCGGTTCTGCCGTCGTGCAGGGTGCCCAGGAGAAAGGCTGCTTAGTCAACATCAAGCATCCGGCCTTCAATGACCAGGAAACCAATCGTTCTGGCATCGCCGTCTTTGAAAACGAACAGAAGGCAAGAGAACTCGAGCTGAGAAACCTCAACTGCATGATCACAGCCAAGGGAAAGCCGGCCAGCTTCGCAAAAGATGAAACCAAGAAGGATACCTATACGAAAGGTGCCTTAGGCATCATGACATCCTACAATCGAATCGGTGCCGTCGCCAGTTCTGCCAATTATGCTGTCCAGAAGACGATCCTAAGAGATGAATGGGGATTCACTGGTTATTCTGTCACGGACTTCACCGGCGTGAATCTCAAAGCCGCACCGAAGGAATCCATACTTGCCGGCACGGTCGCCTTCTGCGGATTTGGTGCTCCCTCCGTCAGCTATTGGAATGCGGAAACTCTCACCAAAGATCTTTCCATGGCCAAAGCCATCCATCAGAATATCAAATACATCCTCTATTCCTTAGCCAATTCCAATGCCCTGAATGGCGTGAATTCCAACTATCGTGCCTATAGCGTCCGACTCAATACCCCCTGGAGAACAGCCTACACCGTGGCCATTGTCCTATCGGGCGTCCTGACAGGTGCATTTGCCATCGCGACCTGTTTCTTCCAGTTCTACAAAAAGAAGGAGATCTAATAAATGAAAGAAAAAATCATTCAGAAACTGACTCTTCGAAATATTCTTCTTCTCGCCTCCGATCTTTTCGCCATCGTCGGATTCATCATCTATCTTGTCGTTGCCACCACGGGCTACTATGTCGGCAATGCGCCGCATATCGGAATCCTTCTTCTTTCCATCTTCTATATCATAGGCACAGTCTGTTTTATCCTCTTCGATGAGAAAATCGAAAAATACGAGACAATTCTCTTCTTCGTTCTAGCAGCCATGATCATTCTCTCCTTTATCTTCTTTGTCCTTGACAAAGAGGAAGTCGTCGGAGAGATGATGATTCCTGTCAATCATCCTCAGAAGCAGATTGAGGCTGCAAAGGCAACCATCGTCGGTGTCAGTTTCTATTTCGTCAGCTTCCTCATCTTCGCCGTTTCTTCTTTCTTCTCCAGAAAGAAAAAGGAAGCCTCTACTCCGATTGAAGCCTAAGTTCATCCAAAAGAAAAGGAGGGTCTAAAAGCCCTCTTTTTCTATGGGTATAAAACGAAAATCAAAGCGAATACTCTTTCTTCAATTCTTCGACTTCATCATAGGGAAAGCACTCTGCGCATCCTTCATTCTCAAGAAGATATTCGGCGATCTCCTCAGCGAGAGCCTTCCCATGCACGCTATGTGCATTCGTTGATTTGTTCTCTATCTTTTCCTTTTCGACCCACGCCTGATCATAGATTTCCAGAAGCCTGAGAACACGATCAGTTCCTGAAGAATAGGAAAATTCATTGCTTTCCGAGACGAATCCCAAAGTGGAGAACAAAGAATATAGTTCTTGCATGATCACTTCGGAATTCAGATCGAGAGGAACATAAATGCGAAAATTGTCATCCGGAAGTATGCCACCTTCCTTTTTCGTCTTTCCAGTCAAGGCCTTATCCTGTTCATAAGGAAGCTCACTCATCACAAGTTCCAAGTCATTGACATAGGAAACATCCTCAGGAATCGGCTTCTTTTCGATTTTCAGGCTCATGGTGAATCTCCTTGTCTTTTCGATTACTGATCGACTTCGGATACAAAATAACGGATACAATCATCAAAAGGCCTCATTCAGATCCGAGAGTATTTTCAGTTTGACGACTTCTTTTCCCAAAAAGTTTCGTATCAGGGATAAAGATTTCGTGTCCGCATTATAGAAAGTCAAATTGAATGCATTGTAAGGTCCCGGGCGGTAATCGGGTTCATAGGAAAATAAATAATCATTCCCAGCCTCATAGACAATGAAATTGTGCATGCCATCGAATTGTTTCGCCATCCCAAGAAAATAAGAATGGAGTTCAGCATCCTTTAAGGTATTTCCATCGTCGTCCAAGAACTTATTTCCGTCATTGAAGTATTGCATCTTATAGGCAGTGAAATTACCGCTTTCGAAGTCTTCGACCGTCATCATCTTATTCTTTTCTTTGTTTAGACAGGAATAATGAATTGTCTTATTGACCGGATCATCAGCAGCAATCATCAATAGGCCATCTTCCGCGACATCAAAAGTATTATCATCATGATACTGCTTCTCTGAGGCATTGCCAATCAAAATGGCAGTTGTGACAAGTCCTCCGATGATAACAGCAGCAATTCCTAAGATTGCAGTGTTGGTCAATATCTTTTTTAATCTAAGTTTTAATCTGTAATCCATTTTAAGATTCATCCTATAACATTATACATCACCTTCATGCCACCCGATGTATCCAATTCGTTTGCATAACTGATGATTCTTTTGCCATCTGAGCAATAGCTCACTGCAATCGTTGTCGCAAAGAAAGCAATGGCAGCGATCACGTCATATGCATATCCATTGGTGTAATCATATTCACTCGCTGTCTGCGGTGCATTCAGGGCAATCGATCCATAGAGTGCCGTCAGATAGTCACGATATGCCTCTATATCCTTGGAAAGCGCTTCAATCAAGCAGGCAATCCGTTCCCTGTTTTCCGGTTCATTTTCCCATCGTTCTTTATAATACTCAAGTTCCTTATTCAATTCATCATCCACATTGAAGGTGATTTCCTCACCGTCATCGCCAGCAAGGGTAACATTGCCGTTTTCATCTGGATAAAACTCGGATGCATCATCCGATGAATTTTGAGCATATTTGATGTTTTTTAGACAAGCAGATGATACAGGTTGTGTGTTACAATAAAAATTCGAGGTTTTTACAACGGGAAATAGAGACAAAACAATCAATGATAATAGAATTTTCTTCATTTCATATAATTCTCCTTGTTTTATTGAATTATAAAGGTTAACATATTTGCATTAAAGTACAATAATTAAGGAAAATGTCCATTTATGAAGGAAAGCAAAGCCAAAGATAAGATCATAGACGCATACCTAAACTATATCTTGGTAAAAGAGAACGGAGAAGCTTCTATCTCCGATTTTTGTACAATAATGAAAATCAGTCGATCGACTTTTTATTCGAACTATGATGGATTATGGCAAATCAAAGAAAAAGCAATTGATAGATATAGAAAAAAAATATCAAGCCTTTTTTTCGAGTGTCTCACAGGAAAAATATGATTTCGAATCATTCTTCCCATTATTTTTGGACTTTGTGAAAGAAAGCGAAACATATTACAAGGCCATGTTTATCACTCAGACATTTGATGACTCAGACCCTCTTTTCTTACAATTCAAAAAAGACAGCTACAAACTGATGGGCGAAAAAAAATCGAATCCGATGACCGGGAATATGTATTTCAATTCTATGTTTTTGGACTGATACATACCATTACCAAATGGATTCAAGACGGATATAAAAAGAGCAAAGCAGAAATAACGGAGATCGTCAAAAAGTGTCTTTTCAAGCAATAACTCTGACTTTGAATACCAAGACCGATCGCAATCACTTTTCAAAAAGAGACATTCGCAAGGAGACAAGACGGATAAACCGACTCTTCAAATCATCATTCAAAAAGGACTCATTCACGATGCGTATGAATTCATCTTTTTTGGAAACGACAAATTCCACCATCTTCTTGCAGGAATTCATATCCATTCCGCAGTTCTGGCCAAATGTATAGAAATCTCTTTTTGTGATGTTCTTCTTCTTTTCATTCAAGGTCAAAGCAAACTCTTCCTCATCCTCCTGAAGAACGACTTGGACTGGCAATAAATCATACGCTTTTGAAAGAACATATTGGTGACTTCCTGGATTTGTTTCTATCATCGACAGGTTTTTCAGATGCATATCCGAGTTTCCAATCATATAGGAAAAGAAAACACGCATGAAGAACTCGCTAAGATCGATACCAGGACGACAGGAATACTTTTTGATGATTTTCGCACATCTTTCATACGACCCTCGATATTTATCAGCGGTTTGTCTCAGATCGAGTTGGCAGAAATCTTCCATGGCTAATTTTTTGATTTCTTTTTTATCGATGATTCTATCAATTCTTTTCGAAATATAGCTATACTCATGGTCAATGGAAAGAAGAGCGCATGGAACGGTTTGAATTCCAATCGATTCTGCCATTCGCATGCTGATCCATTCCAATTCCGGAAGAGATTCATATTCCTCGACTTGTGGTTTCAGAATATAACCAGTCGGATAATCAATCAAGGTCAGTCGATTCTGTTTCTTTTCGATACTCAAATGAAGAGACATTTTCTTTTGTACACCCGGAACTGTAAATCCTTGAAATTCATTTTTCAAAGCCAAAGACTCAATTCCTTTTGGGTCAAAATTGATTTCAGGCAACGAATTCGTGTTGAAAAAATGCCTGATGCATGCTTTATGCCATTGGCTCTCTTCATTGCCATTCAGTTCTTTTCCACAGCAAAGACATATCATGTTAGTTATTCTCCCCTTCGACGCTGACATTCCCAATGCTGTCCTTGCAGGCCACAAGGAGAACCCCAAACCTGTCATTCGGGTCTATCTTCCAATTTCGGGTGACGACATTCAAAAGCCAGCCTTCCGGAATAAGACCATCAAAGAATGAAAAAAGAGTTTTCGAAACATAAGGCTTATCCGAAAGAGGCAAAGTCAAAGAGACCGGGCTTGCCTCTTTTATTTTCAGGTAATTCACATCATAGGTGAAGCGATACCCATCTTCTGTTTCCTCAAGGATGCCAGCGAAAATATCGCAAACGTTAATTTTTGCTTTCCGAAATGGAGAATTCATTCAGTCCACTCCTTCTTGATGGGTCCTGCCTCCATTCCGAACATGTTCAAGGCCACATTCACTTTGTCCATCCTCACGGTGGTCTTCCCCTGTTCCAAATCACGGATAAAGCGAAGACCTAATCCTGATCGAATGGCAAATTCCTTTTGCGTCAAACCGGCTTCCTTTCGGCTTTTCTTTATAAATTCAGCGATTGGATTCATATTCTTTTCACACCTTTTCATAATAATATACCCTATAAGGTGTAATTTCAATATCGAAATAGAGAATTATACCTCATAAGGTACAATCTAATATCTACTCATTGCATTTATACCCGAAATGGTATATTTCTAATATTTGCTTGAATACGTCATCCTGACACAGAATCTGCATCTCTCCCGGCCAATATGTTTTTAATTTTTCATATCAATGAGAAAGAAAAGGTCTTGGACCACAGCCAAGACCTGAATCGATTCAGAATAGATCGTCTAGCTGATAGATAATCTGATTAGATATGGAAATCCTTTCTGATTTCACCATCGAAGATCTGGATTTTGCATGTCGTCGTTCCATATTTGGTCTTTGCTGTGACAATCATCTCGCCTTCCTTGATGGTCGGCTTGATGATGGCGAGGGCTTTTCCATAATAGGCTTTCGTCTTGGTATCCAGATAGCTTCCCTTGTAATATGGGCAGGCATTTCCTAAGCCAAGAAGCTTTCCATTCTCAATGGAGACGATTTCGATTTCATCATTGGCAAGACGTTTGGCAACGCCATTGCTATCCGTAAACCACAGACGGACATAGGCAAGATCATGGTTCGAATTGAGTTTTGCCTTCTCTGGAAGAAGCCGAAAGCAGGTCTCCTCCTTCGAAGAAGAAAGGAAACAGCGTCCGAGTTCCTTGCCATCTTTCTGTTTGGCAATGGCCATCAGTTGACCTGGCTGATATTTGATTTTGAAGATATAGAGGCCATCGGCATTCTTCTTTTTTCTTCTTCCCAAAAGTTTGTCATTCAGATAGAGTTCGACAATGTCCGCTTGGGAATAGACTTCGACCAATGTCTTCTGTCCTTCGCATCCCGGATAGTCATAGGTATAGTGGGCCCAGGAGAGTTTCCAGCTGGAAGGAGAATGGCCTAAGGCATGATCTTTTGGAGAAACACAGGCCATGGAGATGATTTCCTTTCGGAAAGCGGTTCTGGTATATTTCATCTCCGCACATTCATTGCCCAGGATATCGATTCGACCGCTGCCGGCAAGAAGCCATCCTGCCTTGTCATCATAGATTTCCGGACTCTCACAGGCGACCCAGCTTCCAATTCCGGCTTCACCGATATAGTCCCATCCGGCCCAAACGAAATCGCCGATGATGCGAGGATATTTTTTGGATAATTCATAAAACTTTCCGCTGTCTGCACAGAATGTCTCACTTCCCAAGATGAAACGATTTGGATATTTCTTGATATCGTGCTTATAGCGTTTGATGCCATAGTTGTATCCCGCGACATCGAGCTTGGCAAAGGCGCCTCTGGTCTTTCGATCCGACCGGGGAAGAGTCGCACCTGTCTTCATGAAGCCTGCACCCAGAACACCGGCCAGCTTATTGAAGAACTCCGAGCCGACGGTCTTCTTTTTCTGTGTCGGTTTCTTCTTGGAATTCTTTTCTGCCTTCTTATCCGAATAGACACCGAATCCCCAGCTGAAGAGGGCATTGAAAAAGATATTCACACCACAGCTCACCGGTCTTGTGTCATCCAGGGAATGGAGATATTCCGTCATTGTCTCGACAAAATCAATTCCCTTCTGCTGACTGGTCTCGGCCACTTCGTTTCCTTCCGAATAGAGGACGACACAGGGGTGATTGTAGTCCTTGTCGACCATATCCTTGAGGTCCTTCTCATACCAGTTCAGGGCAAAGGAGGCATAATCATATTTCGTCTTGTGGATATACCAGCAGTCGGCGTACTCATCCATAACAAGCATGCCGATCCGGTCACAAGCCGAAAGGAGAGATCTTGACATCGGATTGTGGGCAGAGCGGATGGCGTTATAGCCCGCCTCTTTCATAATGCGGATTTTTCTTTCATTGGAGAAATCATCATCCACGGCACCTAATAGGCCGTTATCATGATGGATGCAGGCTCCATAGAGGATTTCCCTTTTTCCATTGATAAGGAAACCTTTTTCCTTATCTAAGGCAATCGCGCGGATACCGAAGGCCTCTTCGGCCTTATCTTCACCCAATGTGATCCGTGCCTTATAGAGATAGGGTGTCTCAACATCCCACAGATGGAAATCCTTGATGGTGATTTCCATGTTCAGGGAAGCCGTCTTCTCGAAGGCGTTGGAATAGACAACAGCATCCCTCGCATCAAGAATCTCGATTTTTCCATTCGTCGGATAGGAGAATTCCGAACGGACAAGAATGATTCCTGTCTCATGGGATAAGGTCTTGATCTTGAAGGAACGGGGAAGAATATGGACTTTTGGAAGGACAAAAAGATGGACAGGACGATAGATGCCTGACCCGGTATACCATCTCGAATTCGGCTGACTGGAATTGTCCGCCACGACTTTGATGTGATTCTTTCCATCGATGACGAAATCCGTGGCATCAAAAATGAAATCGGAATAGCCATACGGACGATAGGCTGCTTCTTTCCCGTTGATGTAGATTCTTGCCCACATGTAGACGCCTTCGAATTCGAAATAGATGTTCTCTCCTTCCTTGAGGAAAATATCGAAATCCTTTTCGAAAATGTAGGTTCCACCCTCAAAATAGGAGATATTGGCTCCACCTGGATTTGCGATATCCCTTTTCTCCGAAAGCATGGCATCATAGGGAAGAGAAATGATTTTCTTCTCTTCTTCCTTGCCCTGCTTATAGAATGTCCAGTCGTTGTTGAATAACATAAAATAGCCTCCAAAATGATCCAGCGATAGAATTATAGAAAAAAAGAAAGGGGTTTCCTAGAGATTGTCTTGAATTGCTCTCTTTTTGACATTTTCTGACAAAACAGTTCTTTTTCTCTTTCATAGGGCTTACAATCATAAAAGACGATGTCATTAAGGAGAAAATATGTTTGAAATCAAAACCGATGATCTTCATATCTATCATAGGGAAGACTGTTTCGATGAGGAAATTTCCGATTCGAATCATCGCCATGAATTCTATGAAATCTTCCTTTTCATCAAAGGAGAATGCACTATTTCTGTCGATAAGGAGAAAAGAGAACTTCTCCCCGGGGATCTTCTTTTCATCAAGCCGAATCAGGTTCATTCTCTCTCTTCGAAAGAAAAAAATGCCAAATGCGAGCGCTATGTCCTCAAATTCTCCAAATCCATCCTCTCGGAGCGGTTTCTATCCTCTTTGGATGACTGCCTGACCTTCTATCCGAAGAATGATTATTTCATCTCCATCATCAAGCAGCTGGACTATGATTCCCACACTTTCGATGAAATCGATATGTATTACATGTGCAAATGCAAAATCTGGGAGATTCTTCTCTATCTGAAGAAGGCAAGCCAGCTTGGGAAAAGTGAGCAATCCTCTTCTGATCAAGTCATCGCTCAGATCATCACCTATATCAAATTCCATCTGACAGAGGACATCACCTTCGAAGACATCGAAAAGGAAGTCGGGTTATCCATTCCCTATATCCGTGCACAGTTCAAGAAGAAAATGCATGTTCCCTTGATGAAATATATCCGTTCAAAGAAGATACTCGCCGCCAGGGAGGAGATTCTTTCCGGAAGGAGTCCTGTCGATATCTGCAAAAAATATCATTTCGGAAATTATTCGACCTTCTATCGGGATTATCTTTCCGTAACGGGAAAAACACCTTCTCAGGACCAGGAAGAGAATCAGAAATGAAAAAGAATTGCAATCGATGATAGTTATATTTGCAATTTTAAGCGCTTTCTCAATTCCTTAAAATATTGTGGTATTCTGAAATCTTCCATTCCAAAGAAGGAATGAAAGCCATATCAAAAAGGAAACGAGGAAAACAAGAATGAGAAAACAGCAATTACTCAATCAGGACTGGGATTTTTCCATCAAAGAGGGATCTCATGAAGAAGTCGATCTCCCCCATTCCTGGAACGGAAAAGACGGACAGGATGGTGGAAATGACTATCTGAGAACCATCACCACCTACACGAAGCATTTCACAAAGCCGGAGATGAAGGAAGATGAAGTCTGCTTCCTACAGTTCGATGGTGTCAATTCGCTCTGTGATGTCTTCATCAATGGTGAAAAAGCCTATCATCATGAAGGCGGCTATTCACGTTTTGTCTTTGACATCACCTCTTTCTTGAAAGAAGAGAACGAGCTTGTCGTCAAAGTCGACAACAAGGCCTATCCGAATATCTATCCGGATGCGGCGGATTTCACATTCTATGGTGGCATCTACCGTGATGTCACGCTTCTTGTTCTCAATAGGAATCATTTCTCTTTCCATGAAGACTGCTCTCCTGCCCTCAAATGCACACCAAAGACCGATGGCAAGAATTCCACGCTCATGGTGGAATGCTCGATCACTTCCAAAGACAAGATTCAACTTTCCTTATTCGACAAGGAAGGAAAGAAAGTCGCTGACCTTGTCCCGAATGAGGAAAACAAGCTCGAGAACATCCATCTCTGGAATGGCTTGGAAGATCCTTATCTTTATACAGTCAAGGGAGACCTTCTTTCTGAGGATGGCACTCTTCTAGATGAAGTGAGCCAGAAGATCGGATTCCGTTTCTTCCGCATCGATAATAAGAACGGCTTCTATCTCAACGGAAAGAAATATCCTCTCCGCGGTGTGGCCCGTCATCAGGATCGTCCTCAGGTTGGAAACGCCATCACCAAAAAAGACATGGATGAGGATATGGCCCTCATCAAGGAAATCGGAGCCACAACCGTCCGTCTTTCCCATTATCAGCATGACCAATATTTCTACGATCTCTGCGACGAGAAAGGACTTGTCGTCTGGACAGAGATCCCCTATATCTCCAAATACCTCAAGGAAGGAAATGCCAATGCCAAATCCCAGCTTTCCGAATTGATTCATCAGTGCTATAACCATCCTTCCATCATCTGCTATGGCATCAGCAATGAAATCACCATGTTCCGCAAGCAGTTTGGAAAAGCCTGCCGGGATGACCATCATGCCTTGAACGATTTTGCACACAAGGAAGATCCAACCCGACTGACAACCATCGCCTGCTTCTCCATGATGAATGTCTTCAACCGTGTTGCCCATATCACCGACCTTGCCAGTTACAATCTCTACTGGGGATGGTATGTTCCCTTCACCCCGATGACCTGCTGGATCTTGGATTTCTGGCATTTCTTCTACAGAAAGCATCCGATCGGATTAAGCGAATATGGTGCCGAGGGCATGCCAAACCTCCATTCCTCCAAGCCGAAAAGATTCGATAACACTGAAGAATATCAGGCCTTGTATCATGAAAGAATGCTCAAGGACTTCGAAAAGAGAGACTACATCTGGGCCACTCATGTCTGGAACATGTTCGACTTCGGAAGCGATGGAAGAAATCAGGGCGGCGAAAAAGGCATCAACCATAAAGGCCTCGTCACCTTCGATAGAAAGACTAAGAAGGATGCCTTCTATATCTATAAGGCCTATTGGAGCAAGGAACCCTTCGTCCATATCTGCTCGAAGAGATATGTCAACAGAACCGACAAATCGGCAACCATCAAGGTCTATTCCAATCAGAAGGAGGTCACCTTGTATGTCAATGACAAGAAGGTGAAGACAATCACAGGCGATAAGATTTTCCGCTTCAAGATCGACTTAGCAAATGAAAACAACATCAAAGTCGTCTCCGGAGAATTACAGGATACTGCCTTCATCAAAAAGGTCAGCGAGAAAGATCCAAGCTACATTCTGCCAAAAGGCGGAAATAATATGTCCTGGCAGAAGTGATTCATGCCACCAAAAAAGGGCTGCAACAATGGCAGTCCTTTTTGCATTCGATTTTTTTAGAAAAACAATCCAAACAAACCAGTCAGCAAGGAAACATTCTGCTTTGCATTCTGAAAGACAAGATAGAGATTCAGAATCAGGATTCCGGTTGACATGACAAGACCGATAATGGAAAAGAAGAAGGCATCCTTCTTATATCGTCCCTGGGATTTATCCCGGCAGGAAAAGATGCAGGAAAGAGCCAGAAACAATAGAGAAACAAAAGGAACAAGACAGAAGGCCATTCCAAGACCGGCGAGAAGAAGCTCGTAGAGTCCGGTTTTCTCATCCTTGTTCATCCGATCGGAGAATTTCAGTTTCTTCTGGCAATGTGGACACTTCACATCTTCTTTATGTATGATTTCATGGCAATAGGGACAGCGGAGTGACTGATCCATCTCTGTCTTGGTATTCTGCATGTCTGTTCCGCAATAGGGGCAGAACGAACAGGAATCATCCATGTCCTTCTTGCAATTCGGGCACTTCTTCATAGGCTAGAAAAGAAAGGGCAGAAAGCAGGCAGTATTCGGTGTCGAAGCAGCGACGATAATGAGAATCATCCAAATCAGGATGACGATGACCCAGACAACAATGCCGATGATGGAAAGGACTTTTCCGATCTTCGTCTTGGCATCATTCTTGTCCGCCTTCGAAGAGAAGACGATACCCAGGATGCCAAAGAGAAGTCCGCCTAAGACAACAGCAAGAATACCCATGACGAGAGTCAATGTGTTGTATTCATTATTGCTCGAGGACTGCGTTGGGGTGGCATGCTGCTCATAGGGCTGCGAAGTAGAACTGGACTGATATTCTCCTTCATAGGACTGATTTTCCGTATAGCCATCGATACGGCTCCCACACTTCGGACAGAACGAACTATCGACATCGATTTGGGCACCGCAATGCGAACAAAACTTTTTTTCTTCCATAGATAAATAACCTCCTTGAAACTTTCTTATTGTACAACAAAGAACGTAAACATAGAATGAAAATTTCATAATAGAATGAAAAAAACATATATCTTCCAAACGACAGGGTTCGAAAGGATATATGTTTTCTTTTTTATGCGTGTGCGCTTGTGGCCTGGGAAATCGTGGAACAGGAACGTTCGCAGATAAAGTTGAAGTGGTCACCGCAACGCTCGAGATTTCCGACCAGATTGACGAAGATATTCGAATTCTGAGGCTGACATTCCCCCTTGGCAAGTCTTTCCATATGGGAATTGACCATGCTGGTTCTCAAGGCATCGATTTCATCCTCGACCTTGCTTGTCTTCTCAAGGAGTTCCAGGGACGGATTCTCGACGATGATCTCCGTATTGGCAAACTGCTCATTGAGAAGTCTCTTCATGGTGGCAAGCTGCTCATAGACGATTTTGGAGAAATTGAGACTCTCATTGACTTCATGGGCGGTATAGCCAGTGATATTATCGGCAACTTCCGTCAGACGGACAAGGTCCGCAATATCCAGCTGCATCTTCGAAAGTCTCGAATAGGCTTCCTCCGTGACACCCAATGACTGAATCTTCACGATGAAGGTCGTGAGGTTTCTTGTCATTTTGAGGACTTCTTCCTGTATATTGTCGATTTCTTCTTTTTTGGATAGATCCCGATTGACAAAGGCGTCGATGGCAAGATTCAAGTCAGCCAAGGCCTTCTTGGCGATGAGGTGATAATATTTGATGGCCTGCGCATAGGCAATGGCGGTATTCTTGAGGAATCTTTCATCGATGAGTTCATCATCGCCTTCGGCATTCTTATCGACCTTTTCAGGAATGATCAGCGCGGCCAGCTTGACAAAGAATTTGGTGAGTGGAAGGAAGAGAATCGTACAGCAGACGTTGAAGAACGTATGGAACATGGCGATACTCGTCTGCGGAGAATCCTTGAACCATGCATTGAAGGTCGCATCATTGAATCCTGGAACCAGGACAAGAAGAATAAAGAAGAGAACAGAACCAAATACGTTGAAGAGGAAGTGGATGACGGCAGCTCTCTTACCATTTGTGGTCGAACCGATAGCGGAGAGAAGAGCCGTGGCCGTCGAACCGATATTCGTTCCAAGAATGAGGAAGAGCGGCGCATTCCCGCCCGATCCAATGGTCGCACCGGCCAAGGCCATGGCGATGATAATGGAGGTGATGGCACTCGAGGATTGAACAGCGGCCGTAGCAACGATGCCGATGAATAAGAGCAGGAATGGATTATTCAGTTCCGAGAGGAAGGCCGAGAAAGAGGAATTCTGGATGATTTCCTTCATATTTCCCGTCATGACTTCCAAACCGAGGAAAAGAAGACCTAAGCCAACAATCAAGAGACCAATATCGGCAACCTTCGGCTTTTTCTTGCTGAAGATCATCTTCATCGCAACGCCAACCAAAGTCAAGGCGATCATGACCTGGGAGATGGGAAGATTTCCCAAGGCGACAATCTGGGCAGTAATCGTGGTACCGATATTCGCACCCATGATATAGGCTGTGGCCTGAGCCAAGCTCATGACGCCGGCATTGACAAAGCCGACCACCATGACCGTGGTGGCTCCTGAAGATTGCATGATCATCGTCGCCAAGGTTCCGATGCCTAAACCGACAAGTGGATTCTTGCTCGTCTTGGCAAAAAGTTTCTTTAAGCCCGTCGTCGCAAGTTTTTCTGTTGCCGACTGAAGAAGTTCCATGCCAACGAGAAAAGCACCTAAGGCACCGAGAATCAACAGAACGGCTTTGATTAATTCGCTTGTTTCCATAACGCTTTCTATTTTATCGAGTCACCTTTCCATTTTCAACTCAATCGTAAAGAGAATGCTTCCATTTTCATAAAAATGTCTAAGAAATGCAAAGACATTGTCAAGACAAGATTTCTCTTTTCACATGGGATTCTTTTTTCTACAATAATGCATAGGAGATAGCCAACATGAAAAAAGAAATCGATTTGAAGACCTATCCGAAGAGAAACCAATACTACTTTTTCAGGACATTCGAAGATCCGACCTATGGATTCGATGTCGATATCGACGTCAGCAAGATCGTCTCAATCAGCAAAAGAAGACATCATTCCTTCTTCGAATATTTCTATTTCGTCATTCTGAAGGCCGTCGGAGAAGTCGATGAGATGAGGTTGAGGGAAGTCGAAGGGAAAGTCTATCTTTATGATGTCATCCATCCGACATTCACCATCATGACCGATGAAGGCATCTATCAGAATGCAGGAATCGAAATGGACAATGATTTTCCTTCCTTCTATAAGAAGATGAAAGACGTCATCGAGGAAGTCAAGCATCTCAAGGTGAGCGATGAGCTCGACCGCTTCCCAATCTGCAAGATTCCGAATACGCTTTATACGACCTGCATACCGATTCTCTCCATCAAGGGGATGCACCATCCGACGCCGGCGAAGAATTACGACTCGTTGAGCGTACCAAGAATCTGCTGGGACAAATATCATCAGGAGAAGGATGGAACCTATCATGTCACCCTCAATATCACCGTCTCTCACACTCTGGTCGATGGATTTCCCTTGGCGAGAACCTTCAATCTGATCAAGGAATATTGCCTAAAGGCAGAAAAAATCTTCGATATCGAATTCTAGATGGAAAGAAGGGATTTGTCTTCATTGTCGGACAAATCCCTTCTTTTTTCTATCTGCTGTATTTTTACTTGATGAGCGAATTCTTGCATTTTCCAGTGGCAAGATATTCATCCATATTCTTCAATGTGACTTCGATCATATCGATCAAGGCCATATCTGTGGCCGAGCCGATATGCGGTGTGATCAAAACCTTCGGATAGAGGTCGACGATTTCCTGATGGATTTCTGTATCCATATGCTTTGGATCGAATTCATGGTTGAAGAGCTTGGCTTCATCAGGAAGAACATCCAAACCAAGACCGGCCAGTTTTCCATCCTTGATGGCATCCAAGGCAGCCTTTGTGTCCATGACCTGTCCACGGGCCACATTGACGATGATGGCATCCTTCTTCATCTTGGAAATCATCTCTCTGGAAATGAAGTTGTCATTCTTTCCCTTGATGTAGGCCATATGGCAGATGATGATATCCGCTTCCTTGACGAATTCATCGAGAGTCTTGAATTCCAAAATACTCTTGGCATAGTCGGATTCATAGACATCATAGCCGATGACCTTGCTTCCGAGACCGCTGAAGAGCTTGGCTGTCGTGCAGCCGATTCTTCCGCAGCCCATGATACCGACCGTGCATCCTCTGACTTCACGGGAGAACATCTGATTGGTGACCTTGAATTTTCCGTTGTGGGTCAAGTCCGTGGTATAGACGACATTTCTGAGAAGTGCCATCGCCAAGGAAAGAGCCAATTCTGAAATGGCATTCGGGCTATAGCCTGGGACATAGGCAGTTTCGATGCCGAGTTCCTTGCAGGCAGCGACATCGACATGGTTATATCCGGCCGTTCTGGTCAGATAGTACTTGAGGCCGTTTTCCTTGAGGAGCTTGAGATGAGCGGCATCAAGGTTGCAGTTTCCTCTCACCATGACCATCTCATAGCCTTTGGCCAATTCCCAGGTATCATTGCTGATATAGACTGGGCTCAGAACCAAGTCATAGCCATATTTCTTGCCCAAATCCTCGAAATAGGGCTTTTCATAGTCACGGACACCAAAACAGATCATTTTACCTTTCATAGTCAGATACTCCTTTTATTTTGCAGCGACAAACCAACTTGGGTCATAGAAGAGTCCCGTATTGTTCAAGACGGTGATGATCAAGACCCAGATGACAATGCCGATGACAGAAACGAACGTGCCGATCAAGGAAATATGAGAAGCCATCTCCTTCTCCTGATCGAAGTTGATGCAATAGCCGACGGCGACGGTTGCCGGTGGAACCATCCAGGTGATGATACAAGAGGCAAGCGTATTCACGCTGACAAGCTGTGAAACATTCTTCGCGCTTTCAGAGACACCTTCAGCCAATGTGCCAGTCGAATTGACAAGCCAGCCAGAAGCATTGGCAATCAACTGCATACAGACCAAGAAGACAAGGACAATGCTCGGAGCGACAAGGACCTTGATGATTGCCCAGGCCCAGGCATATTTGTCTTCAGCAGCATCCTTGATGTTTGTTCCACCCAAGGTGCAGCCAATGGCGAAGAGAATGACCGTCGAAGAAAGATTGCCAAGCGTCTTGAACGTCTGATGAATCCACGGCAATGTGACATCGAATCTCCAGAAGGCCACCTTGGCCGCCTCTTCATAAGACACGCCTGCCTTCGGATTGAGCCAGTCCTTGCGGACAATCTGGAAGGCTTCGATTCCACCCAAAGCCCAGAGAATCAAGCCGGCAAATGTTGCAATGACAATCGGATTGAGGAAGATTTTCTTGAGCATATCTGCCATCGAAGTCTTCGGCTTCTTCTCCTGAGAATCAGCACTCAAGGATTCTGCTGCCTGATCTTCGTCCTTGAGATTCGCAATTGCGATATAGGCATAGGAATAAAGGAAGACACGATAGGCGACATTCATGATGTTGAAGTCGATTGTCGCAGCGTTGCCATAGATAGCACTGGCAAGCGGCAAACCGAAGAATGTCGTCGAACCGAACGCGAACAAAACGGCCAGAACCGTACGTTTCTTCTTGTCTTTCACCCAAAGGAACAGAAGTTTCCCTAAGAAGATGAAGCCAATGTAGAAAACGAAACCTAAGACGAAATTCAGAATGGCATCAATGCCAGCCGACACGGTGAAGTCCGACATGAAGGACGTGAATGCAAGACACGGCAAGCAGACCGTCATGATGAACTTCGTCAGAATTTTTCCTGTGTTGTCAGGAAGCAGTTTCTTCTTTGTGAAAAAGAAACCGAGAAGAATGAAGATGACGGTTTTGGCAATGCTCGTCCACAAGTCTGTACTCGACAGAGCAACGCCAAGTTTTGAACCGACATCGTCAGCCAAAACGAATGAATAAGGCATAGAGAGACCCCCTTTTAACGTCAAGAAATATAGCAATCTATTTTTTTCTCTTCAAGACAAGAAAAGAAAATCTGCAAACTCGAAAATAGAAATGCAATCAAAGAAATGTAAAAAGTTTTCAAAATTCTTTGAAAAAAGGTATCATTTTATAAGCAAGGAAATAATTTTCAAGGGAATGAAAATTCTTTTGACATTATTCCGCGTTTGTCAAAACCGATTCATAAATAAGAAATGTTTTCCATAACTATTTATCGTTTTTGCAAAAATATCAATTATTTTTCTTGTATACAAGGTAACCCCTTTCTTTTGTTTGCCACTCTTCTTTCTTTTTCACTATAATAGAGCCATCAAGGAGGAAATGTCATGGAAGGAAATTTCGAATACTACAATCCGACGAAGATCTATTTTGGAAAGGAGAGCATCCTCAATCTGAAAAAAGAACTGTCTGCCGTCGGAAAAAGAATCCTTTTGGTCTATGGAACAGGATCCATCAAGAAGAATGGCATCTATGATTCCGTCATCAGAATTCTCAAGGAAGAAAATAAGGAAATCTATGAAGTCAGCAACGTGCATTCCAATCCGAGCTATTCATCCGTCTTGGAAGGAAAGAAAATCATCGAGGAAAAGAAGATTGATTTCATTCTTGCTGTCGGCGGTGGAAGCGTCATCGATTGTTCGAAAGCCATGGCTGCGGCGGCTTATGAGGAAGATCCGTGGGGAAAATATTATGAAAGACAGGAAGAACTCACACATCCTGTCACACCGATTGGCACGATTCTGACCATGGTCGGAACAGGAAGCGAGATGAATTCCGGCTCCGTCATCACCAATGAGGAAAAGAAACTGAAAATCGGAAAAGTCTATGGGGAATACAATTATCCCGTCTTCTCCATTCTCGATCCGAGCTACACATTGAGTGTCCCCTACAATCAGATGGTCAGCGGCATCTTCGATATGTTTTCCCATCTGATGGAACAATATTTTTCCTTCGATGGAGACAACACTTCCGATTATCTTTTGGAAGGATTGATGAGAGCGGTGATCGACCATGGAAAAAAGGCAAGCAGGAATCCACAGGACTATGAAGCAAGAAGCAATCTGATGTGGGAAGCTACACTGGCCTTGAACACAATGGTCGGTCTTGGAAAAAAGCAGGACTGGAATGTCCATGGCATCGAGCATCAGCTTGGAGCCTATACGCATTGTCCTCATGGACTCGGACTGGCTGTGATTTCCTATCCTTACTATAAATATATATGCCAGTTTGGAAAAGGGCAGTTCGTCAAATTCGCAAAGAATGTCTTCGATGTGAGATCCGAAAGCAAAACTGAGGATGAAATCATCCTGGAAGGCATCGAGAAAATGGAAGACTTCATCAAAGATCTCAAGATACCAACCACGCTCAAAGAATTAGGTGCCACAAGAGAAATGCTTCCTCTCATTGCGAAAAGTGCCTATCAGAATGGACTCTCAGCCGGATTCCATCCAATGAGCGAAGAAGAAACCCTAAGAATCCTAGAAGACTGCTACGAATAGATTCATAGTCAAAAAAACAAAGGCATTCTGTCAGCAGGACAGTTTGCCTTTTTGATTATGCATATCTAAGACGAAAACAGGCATTTTCCCGAACAAATAAAAATCGCTTCGTTTATTTTCATCTGAATTTTCTTAGATTTCTAGAAGTTACATTCATTTCGTGAAAGCAATTGTAAAAAAACGATTCACACATGAAACAGAGAAAATTTCCGAAACACAATCGTCAGTGATTTTTCCCTTGAGATTCCCTAAAAAAAATACGCCGCGAGTCGAAATCCCGTCTTTCCGCCAAGCAGGAAAGGCATAAAAAAAAACTACCCTTTCGGGTAGTGAATTTTCAATGGTGACCTGGACGGGGTTTGAACCCGTGAATGCATCCTTGAAAGGGATGTGAGTTAACCACTTCTCCACCAGGCCAAGTGAGAATGGCGCCTGCTGTAGGACTCGAACCTACGACCTACCGGTTAACGGCCGGTTGCTCTACCGACTGAGCTAAGCAGGCAGCGAATAAGAATATACCAAACCGAAGAGGACTTTGCAATACCTAATTGTAAATTTTATTGTTTTTTTCTTTCGATCAGGTCTTTCACGTCTTTGACCGTCTTGATTTCCATCATTTCATCCTGGGAAACTTCCGGCAGATTGAATTCATCTTCGATGTTGATGATGAGTTCTGCCTTGTCAAGAGAATCCAGTCCCAAGGAATCGAGATCCGTTTCAGGAGTCAGGGAGTCGATATCGAAGCTTCTCTTTTTCACCTGCTTTGACAACATAGTTTTCAATTTCGAATAAATTTCATCCATAAAATATAGTTACCTCATTTCAAATACCGAACTATTATAATTCGAAATCATGAAATGTTCAATTGTAGAAATTGCTTAATCCTATCTAAAAGATTATAATATCTCTCGATTTTAAACTATGTTTAACAAAGTATTTTCATATTCTCTCATCTCAGAAGCGCAGCAAAGAACATTTCCTGCGAAAGTCGCTGCCATCGTATGGTTTTCTGTTTTCGCCTTCATCATCCTTTCTTTTTTCTTTGTCTGTTTTGTTTTTGACAAACAGATTTTTTCCAATCGAAAGAAAAAAGAGAAACTCGACTTCAATGTCCGCATGTTCACCTTCAATTATGCGACACAGACATTCTATCGTTTCGACAAGTCCAATCTCTCGAACACAAAAGAGCTCACCTATGATGAATTCTTCTCTCAATTCTCCAAGTCCGACAAATATTTGGTTGAGGATTGGCTGAGAAACATCGCCCACAATGAAAACCATCTCGATTACCTCCAGGCAGATATCGTTCTTTCCAAGAAAAGAAAAATCGCCTCAACTATGTTGGAATTGACCAGCGTCAACCGCCAGAAGAATATCATTCATTTCGTCTCCCATCTTCTTCCGAATACCTATTCCTTCAACTTGAAGAGCAACGGCATGCAGAAGATCAAGACACCGACCAAATTCATCCTTGCCACCATCGAAACCGCCCAGAAGTTCATCGAAAAGCATTCAGATGATGCCATCGGTGCCCTCTACTACTTCAAGATCTATAAAAAGTCGAATACGGATGTCGTCGATGAGAAGATGGAAGAAATCAACAAGAAAGTCCGTCTTGTCCTCTCCAAATTCCTCAGCAAGCAAAGAAAGATCATCTATCTTTCTCCCTATGAGGAAACCATGATCGATACCACATCCATTTCGAAAATTTCTGCCATGAATTTTGCATCCACTCTCCACACGCAGATTCAACAGCTTCTGAATCACACGGAGAATGGCGATAAGTACGCCATCGCCATCGGTATCTCCAATGGTGCCTACTATGAGAAGAATTATCCCTTAGGAAAAGAACAGGCCATGAAGATGGCCAATGCCATCATCAAGGGACTGACCAAGGATAAGGTTCTTTTCTATGATGAAACCTTCTTCACCAACTATCAGCTTTCCAAAGCCCAGAAGGATGAAATCCGCATGGTGGTCAAGAATTCGACATTCCGAAACTACTTTGTCCCGACCTTGAGCATCAGCGATGGAAAAACACCATTCTACCTGCTCAAATCCTTCCCTTATGGAACAAGTGTGGATGAATTCTACACGGCTGTTCAGATTGCCAAGGAAATGAATATCGCCGGTGACCTCTTCGACGATATGATGAAGAAAGTCGGACTGATGACAAAGAATCTGAAGAAAAAGATTACAATCGCCAAACGTCTTCCCTACAATTCGATCAGTGAATTCATCAAATCCGTGGAAAGAAGCCATCTCAGCAATGTTTCCTGGATCATCACGGTCGAGGAGACCGATCTTCTTACTAGCGGAGAGGATTCCAATGCGATTGCCAAGCTCTTCCATGACTATTCAAAGTTTGGCTACAAGTTCGGACTGATCTTGGAAAATCCATCCTCCAGTCTGAGAACAAGAATCCTGAGGACCATATCCTATTTCTTCATTCCGCCTTCTTTCACAAGCCAATCCAAAGATATCAACCGAAGCAAGACGACTTTGAGAAACTTCCAGGCCACCTATGGAAATTATCATATTCCGATGGTGTACTATGGATTAAAGGATCTTGAGGATGTCGAGCTTGGCGTCCACTATGGCGGAACCATCTTCCAGTCGGATGCTCTTGGACTGCCTTCGAGTCATGTGGAAGAGATTCCAGTCGAAACAATCAAAAAGGTTCTTGATGAAGCAAGAAGCCTTGTGCCGAAGAATTAATCAAATAAACGAGGAGAAAAAAAACAAAAATGTCGCAAAAAAAAGTTACCAGCATCACTTCGAAGAGTGAAAATCTCACCCAGTGGTATACCGATGTCTGTGTCAAAGCCGAATTGATGGACTATGCCTCTACCAAGGGATTCATCATCTATCGTCCCGATGGATATGCCCTTTGGGAGAACATCAAGGAATATTTCGATAAGAGAATCAAGGCTCTTGGTGTGAGAAACGTCTATCTTCCCAGTCTGATTCCTTTCTCTCTTCTGAAGAAAGAATCTGAGCTTGTCGAAGGCTTCGCCCCGGAATGTGCGGTCGTCACAAGAGGAGGAAACAAGACCTTGGCAGAGGAACTCGTTGTCCGACCGACCAGTGAAACACTCTTCTGCGACCATTTCAAGAACATCGTCCATTCCTATAATGACCTTCCAGTCTTGTACAATCAGTGGTGCAGCGTCGTCCGCTGGGAAAAGACAACTCGTCCCTTCCTACGCGGCGCTGAATTCCTCTGGCAGGAAGGACATTGCCTTTTTGAGACCGAGAACGAAGCCCGTGAATTCACTTTGACGATTCTTCGCGAATATAACCGCATCGGAACCGATTTATTGGCCATTCCTTTTGTCATGGGTGCCAAGCCATCGAGCGAAAAGTTCGCCGGTGCCAAGGATACCTATACCATCGAAGCCATGATGCCCGATGGACAGGCTCTCCAGTCTGGAACTTCCCATTATTTAGGAACCGATTTCCCGAAAGCCTACAATATCCGCTTCCAGGGAAGAGACAATAAATTGGACTATCCACATTACATCTCCTGGGGTGCTTCAACCCGTCTCTTGGGCGCCTTGATCATGGTCCATGGCGATGATGAAGGTCTTGTCCTGCCTCCAAGAATCGCTCCGATCCAGGCCGTCATCATTCCGATTAGAATGGATAGTGATCCGAATGTCCTCAAAGCCTGCCGTGAAATGGAAGAGAAGCTCAAGAAAGCTGGTGTCCGTGTCTATCTCGATGACAGCAACAAGACACCTGGATGGAAATTCTCTCAGTATGAGATGAAGGGCGTGCCGTTAAGAATCGAAGTGGGTCCGAAGGATCTTGCCAACAATGTCGCGACCCTCACCAAGAGATATGACTCCTCCAAGACCACGATGCCAATCGAAGAAATGGAAGAAAAGCTTCCATCCTTCTTGGAGGAAATCCAGGCGAGCATGTATCAGAAAGCCTACAATTTCCTTCAGGAACATATCCATGAATGCCACAGCTATGAAGAAGTCAAGGAAGTCATCCAGAATGGAAAAGGCTTTGCCAAGATGATGGTCTGCTCCAAGAATGAAGCCATGATCGAAGAGAAACTCAAAGCCGAGCTCAATGCGACACCGCGTGTCATGCCTTTCGATCAGCGTCCCTTCCAAAACAAGGATACCATCACCGGAGAAGAGAATCCCGATACAGTCATCTATTTTGCCAGAGCCTACTAAAAAGAGGTAATATTATGAATATTTTTGATGAAAAAATTCAGTCTCTTCAGAAAAGAATGAAAAAAGATGGATTGATGGCCTATATCATTCCGGCCACCGATCCCCATATGTCGGAAGAATCCGCTTCGCGATTCACAAAAGAAAGATTCTATTTCTGCTCCTTCAAGGGAAATGATGGAACTCTTTTGGTGACACAGGAGAAATCCTATCTCTATACGGATGGAAGATATTGGACCGAGGCCGAGGGCGAACTAAAAGGAACTTCCTGCATTCTCGTCTATGCCGGAAAAGCCGGTGTTCCTTCCATGAGCGAATTCATCAAAAAGGAAAACCTCTATCCTCTTGGAATCGATGCCTCCTTATTTTCCTATGGTGATCTGAAGAACTTCTATCTGGATGACGAACATAAGATCCGTCAAGTCTCCTATCGCTTCCTGGTCGAAGATCTTCCAAGCCTTCCGAATGGAAAAATCTGGAAGGTCGATGAAGCCCTTCTTTCCACGACAAGAAAAGAAAGAATCGACCTGGCCATGGATGAAACAGAAAAGAAAGGCGCCAAGGCTCTCATCATCCCGACACTGGATGATATCAGTTACATTCTAGGCTACCGCGGAAGCGATATTCCCTGCACACCGGTCTTCTATTCCTATCTCTATATCGGAGAGGATCGGATTCCGCATCTTTTCATCGATCAGGAAAAACTCCCTGAAGAAGGAATGCCGGATGACATCATCATTCATCCCTATGATTCCTTCTACGACTATCTGAAAGAGAAATCCACCATCAAGACCTTGGTCGATAAGTCGAATACCAATGCGAGAATCTGCTCCCTTCTGAAAAACAAGGTTTTCCAGAATAATCCGACCATCCACCAGAAATCCATCAAAGGCGCAGTCGAGGTGAAGAACACAAAAGAGATTCAGGCTATCGATGGCATCGCTGTCCTGAAACTGATGAAATTCATCGACGACAATATCGAAAAGGGAAACCTCGACGAATATGTCTGCGCCAAATATATCGATGATGCAAGAAGAAGCCAGAAGCGCTGCTTTGACCTCTCTTTTGAGACCATCGCCGCCGTGGATAGCAATGCCGCCATGATGCATTATGCTCCCTCCAAAGAGAATCATGCTTCCATGAGTCTCGAGAACCAGTTGCTTCTTGTGGATTCCGGTGGTCAGTACTATGGCGGAACGACCGATACGACCAGAACATTCCTCTTTGGAAGAAATGTCTCCGAAGAAGTGAAAATCGATTATACGAAAACCCTGAAATCCCAGATTTCCTTATCGACGGCCATCTTCGAAAAAGGATGCTCCGGACATGAAATCGACATCATGGCCCGTGAAATCATGTGGAAGGAAGGTCTCGACTACAAATGCGGAACCGGACATGGCGTAGGATATATGTCCTGTGTCCATGAAGGTCCGATTGGTTTCCGCTATTATCATCGTGAAGGCGTCTATGATGATGGCATCCTCACACCAGGACATATCATCACCATCGAACCGGGTGTCTATAAAGCCCATAAGCATGGCATCCGCTTGGAAAACAACCTTCTTGTCGTTCCGGCTTTCGAAACGGAAGATGGCATCTTCTACAAATTCGAAACCATCACCTATGCCCCCTATGATGAAAGAGGCATTGTCGTCTCCATGCTGAGTGATGAAGAACTCTCCTGGCTCAACAATTACCAGAAGATGGTCTATGACACCCTTGCTCCTCTCATCGAGGAGGAAGATCTTCTTGCATACCTGAAGAAAGTCACCAAGACGATCACACACTAGATTATGAATCATATCGTTCTTTTTCAGCCAGAGAAGCCGGCCAATGTCGGAAATATCATCCGCACATGCATGGCTTTCGATAGCAAGCTTGCCATCATCGGTCCACTGACGTTCGATCTCAACGATCACAATCTGAAAAGGGCCGGCATGGATTATGCCATCGGCTTTCCAATCGAAATGTTTTCCTCGCTTGAAGAATTCTACAAGAAATATGGGAATATGGAAGGCTATTATGTCACCCGCTATTCCGAGAAGGTCTATTGTGATTTTGACCTCTCTTCTTCCTCAAAAGACATGTTCTTCATGTTCGGAAGAGAGTCCACTGGCATCCCCAAGGAAGTCCTCAAGGATCATTACAGTCACACCATGCGTATCCCCATGGCCATCAATGCCCGTTCCCTGAACCTTTCCAATTCGGTGGCCATCGTCCTTTCCGAGGCTCTTCGCCAGCAGAATTTCCCATCGCTCAGCACGATTGAGACCATCAAGGGACGCGACTTCTTGAAGAACTATCCCACAAAATAGTTTTCGCTTTTGCCTATTGCATTGAAGCCCATTCATTCTTATAATGAAGGTGTCTAGGATATATGCGCATTTCCGACACATTTGTTACGGAGACTCATAAACCGATCTGGTGTTGAAAGCCTATCTCGAATAGGAATCCCGAAGATCCGTTGCGGTATCCACCTATGACCATAGGGAAAATGAAAATTCATCTTAGATGCAGGTGATTCGTCACCTGCTTTTCTTTTGAATTTTACTTTTTCTTGCGAGCGAAATTTCCGAATCTATCGGAACAAAAATGCCGAATCTATCGGAATGAAAATAGGAAATTATTCGGAATGGAATTGACAAATCTCTCGGAATTGATATACTTATCCTAAAGAAATGAAGGTGATTTCGATGGAAAACAATGAATACAAAGAAAGAATTATCGATAAGAAGATCCAACTCTATCTGCAGATTTTCGGCTCAATTCTGATTGAAGGACCTAAATGGTGTGGAAAGACATGGAGTGGAAGACACAATGCAAACAGTGAATTTCTCGTTTCCGATTCAAAAGGGAATTTCAACAACAGAAGAATCGCACAGCTCAATCCGGAGTTGGCACTCTCAGGAAACTATCCGCGCTTGATTGATGAATGGCAGGAAGTTCCCGAGATTTGGGATGCTGTCCGAGGAAATGTTGATCAAGACAATCAAAAGGGAAAATTCATTCTGACCGGCTCTGCAACAATCGACAAGAGCAAATATATTCATTCCGGCTGTGGTCGAATTGCACGACTGAGGATGCGACCGATGTCTTTATATGAATCCAGACATTCCAGTGGCTTGATTTCTTTAAAAGATGTCTGCGAAGGAAAAATGCAGGATGTCTTCACCGGCGATGTCGACTTGATGACACTGCTTGATTTCGTCTTAGTCGGAGGGTGGCCTTCCTTAATGAATTCGACATTGGAAAACAACTACTATGTCGCAAGAGAATACATCAAGAACGTTTTGAATGAAGATATCTTCAAAGTCGATGATGTAAAAAGAGATGCCCACAAAGTCGAACTTCTTTTGAAATCCTTGGCTAGAAATGAATCAACCACCGTGACAAACAAGAAACTGAAAGAAGACATAAAGGATAAAGATTTGGATGATGTCTCCATCGATACGATCACGGACTACCTGAATCTATTCAATCGATTATATCTTACAGAAAATATTCCACCTTATTCATCACGCTTGCGTTCCTCTCTGAGAGTGAAGCAATGCGAAAAAAGACATTTTGTCGACCCATCCCTTGCCTGTGCCCTCTTGAATCTGACCAAAGAGAAACTTATCAACGATTTGGAATTCACAGGCTTCCTATTTGAATCATTGGTTGAACGAGATTTATTGACCTACGTTGATGCCTTCGGGGCAAAACTCTATCATTACCAAGACTATGATAATCAGGAAATGGATGCCATCATCGAACTCGAAGATGGCTCGTGGTGCGGAATCGAAATCAAATTAGGGGCCAACCAGATTGAGAATGCAGCCAACAATCTGATCAAAATCAACAAGAAAATACTGCAGGATGGCCAAAAGGGTGCAAGACAATTGATTGTCATCTGTGGCATGACAAATGCTGCCTACCAAAGAAAAGATGGTGTCTATGTCATTCCAATCACCGCACTGAAAGACTAGAAACCCATTCTTCTTTGGCAGTGTCATTCATAGGATGGGGTCTCACTTCCATGTTCTAGAAAAGCCCTTCCTTATTTTCTCTCCTGAATTTTCTTTTCTCTCTGGTGATTTCTCGCCTGCTTTTTTCTTTTCATCCCCCGTTTTCCTGACCAAAATTCATGTATCAATCAAAGAAAAGATTTGATAGAATATACAAGTTATCAAGGAGAACTACCGATGAAATATGATAAGATTGCTCTCGCGAGTTTACGTGGACTTTCTTTAGATATCATTACCAAGGCCAATTCCGGTCATCCGGGAATGTGTCTGAGTGCCGCTCCGATTCTCTATACTTTATTCACAAGGCATCTTGTTGCCGACATCGATGATCCCAATTGGATCAATCGAGACCGTTTTGTTTTGTCTGCCGGACATGGTTCGGCACTTCTCTATGGTCTTCTTCATCTCTGTGGCTATAAGATCACAATGGATCAGCTCAAGGAATTCAGACAGCTTTATTCCTTCACTCCGGGCCATCCCGAGGTCGGACACACCCCTGGCATCGATGCCAGCGCCGGTCCTTTAGGCCAGGGAATCGCCCAGGCTGTCGGTATGGCGATGGCTGAAGCCCACTTGAAGACCATCTACAAGGAAGGCGACAAGCTCGTCAATCACTATACCTATGTTCTCTGCGGGGATGGCTGCTTAGAGGAAGGAATCTCCCAGGAAGCCATCACCATCGCTGGATTCCAGAAACTCAACAAGCTCATTCTTCTCTATGACAAGAATGACTGCACATTGGATGGCCCTTTATCTGATTCTGGAAATGAGGATGTCAAGACCCGTTTCGAGGCTGCACACTGGAATGTCCTGGAAGTCAGCAACGGAAATGATCTCGAGGCCATCGATAAGGCCATCACCTTGGCAAAAACAGCCAAGGAGAAGCCGACGCTCATCCTTTGCCATACCGTCATCGGCTATGGTTCATCCTTAGCCGGAAGCCAGGAAAGTCATGGAAAAGCCTTCTCTCCGGAAGAGGTCGTCAAGACCAAGGAATTCTATGGTGTTCCTTTTGCTGCCTTTGATGTCCCGGCGGAAGCCTATCTTGCCTTCAAGGAAACCTTTGTTGTCCGCGGCAAGAAAGCCCATGATGAATACGAAAATGTCACGAAGGCCTATGAACAGGCCCATAAAGAAGACTATCAGCTCTTCAAGAATCTCGAAAAGAACGATATCTCAGCCTATCTTTTCGATAATGCTCCCCATTATGAACCCGGATTCAAGGATGCCACAAGAAATACATCGAATGCTTTTTTGAACCTATTGGCGGATGAAGTTCCCAATCTCTTCGGAGGCTCGGCCGATGTCGCATCCAGCGTCAAGACCAATGTCAAGAAATTCAAGACCTTCACACCGGAATGCCGAGAAGGCTGCACCATCAATTACGGCATCCGTGAATTTGCCATGGCCTGCATCCAGAACGGAATCCTCCTTCATGGAGGATTAAGAACCTATGTCGGATCCTTCTTTGTCTTCTCCGACTATATGAAACCCGCCATGCGTATGGCGGCTATGGAAAAAGTTCCGGCTGTCTATCTTTTCAGCCATGATTCCATCGCGGTCGGCGAAGATGGCCCGACCCATCAGCCAATCGAGCAATTGACGATGCTTCGAACCATCCCTGACTTCTCTCTCTTCCGTCCCAGCGATGCCATCGAAGTGGCGGCCGCCTATAAATATGCCTTTGCCAGCACAGACCATCCAACCGCCATCATTCTTTCCCGCCAGGCATTGCCGAACAACTCCGGTTCATCCTTCCAGGGTTCCCTGAAAGGCGGATACATCGTCAGCAAGGAACAGAAGGAAGCCTGTCTGACCCTTCTTGCCACTGGATCCGAAGTCTCTTCTGCCATCGCCGTCCAGGCGATGCTTTTAAGCGACGGCATTGATGTCCGTGTCGTTTCCCTTCCCTGCCTTGATCTCTTCGATAAGCAATCCGAGGAATACCAGGAAATGATCTATGGCGTCCCCTATGAGAAAAGAGTCTTCATCGAAATGGGTAAAAGCGATGCCCTCTATAAATATGCCAAGCATGTGATCGGAATCGACCGCTTCGGCCTTTCCGCACCGGCCAAGGATGTCATCAAGGCCTTCGGGTTTACACCCGATGCCTTGGCTGAAAAGATCCGTTCTTTCATCAAAAACTGATTCGATCGAGAGAGGAAAGAAAAAATTCCTCTCTTTTTTTGTGAATTTCCGAAAAAAAGGCTTTTTGAAGACAATAACTATAATGAAGAGAAATCTTCAGAAAGCGAGGTCTATCATGAACCTGAAAAAACGTCGTGTCGCCGCCTCTTTGGCCGTATTGTCTTTATCGTGCTTAAGTGTCTTTGTCGGAGGAAAAGCCATCCTTGGCAAAACCGAGCAGAAGACGAACGGCATCGAAGTCGAAGAAATTTCCGGAATCGAAATCACCAACAAGAGAACCATCTACAACGCCAACAGAACCACAACCACCATCGTCAACTATTCCATCGGTCCAAGCACTGCTGATGGCTATACTTTGGTCGATATGCTCGATTGGTCAACCCACATCTCCAGCCAGTGGGAGAGCACTTCCTGGGGTGAAAACGAAAATCCAGAAACCTATGTCACCCATGTGTTGGACACAGACAAATCCACCATCACCTTCACCTGTCTCAAGCCGTTTGGAAGAAGTCTCGAGTACACTCTGACCTGCCAAGAAAACCCAGCTGTCAAAGCCAGCATCAACATCGACTATGTCCGAGAGGTCACCAAAAAGGCAACCGGAAGCTTTGCTTCCACAATCCTGGAAGACAACAAGCCCTTCAGCATCAATGTGACGGATGCCACCTACTGCATCGGATCGAAAGGAGACAGACCGGCTCCGACCGTCGAAATCAAGACTTGCATCAACGGAGACTGGAACGATCTCTTCCCCTCAAATATCGATCTTTCCGGTTTCTCCGATACAGAGAATCTCATCTATGATGATGGAACAGGGGAAAAATCCATGAAGGCAACAGCAGCCCTAGATTCGATGAAGACAAGGACAAGGGATTATTTCGACTCGGTCGTGAAAAGCCAGGGAACCATCAACTTCCAGCGTTCCGAGCTCATCAAGAGAATGACCTATAAGAAAGCGCCCGTTGCCTATGCCTCTCCCATCACCTTCACTTCAGTGGGTGAAAACTTCATCAAGAAATACAAAACCATCCTCAATGGACTTGGTGTCTATGAGGCGATGCTTTATGTCAATGGAGAGAAGGTGCAGGATAGCACGCTCCAGTTGAACGTCAAGGCTTCCGATATCTCCACCATCACGGTCGGACAAGGACAGATTGACTTCTAGCAGATCACTTTCGCCAGGCCGCCAAGACTTGTCTCCTTGAGTTCACAAGGCAGTTCCTTTCCTGTCTCCTTCATGGCAAGAATCACATTGTCGAAAGAAACCTTATTCTTTCGATAGAGAGAAATGTTTTTGCTGAAAAGATAACTGGAATACGAATGAATGGCGGCCATGCCATTTCTTTCGATACATGGAATCTGGACATAGCCATCCACGGGATCACAGGTGAGGCCCAGGAAGTGTTCCATCGCCACTTCACTTGCATATTCGATCTGATAGAGAGAGAGATTGTTCAGATAGGCTAAAGACGCACTGGCAAAGGAACTGGCCGAACCGATCTCCGATTGGCATCCTAAAAGAGCGCCGGCCACACCGGCATTCTCCTTGATGAACGAACAGACCAAGGCACCGACAAGATAAGCTTTTGTCAATTCGTCGATATTCTTATGATGGTTTTTCCATTCATAGAATAGACAGGCTGGGACCACACCAGCCGCACCACACGTCGGAGCGGTGACAATCATCTCATTGTTGGCATTGGCCTCCGCTGTCGCATAGGCGTAGGAGGTCAGATACATCAGCCTTCGATCGGTATCGTCCTTGATGTCCTTGGCTCGACGATAGATATCCTTGGCGACTCTTTTCAGCTTCAGTGGTCCCGGAAGGATTCCTTCCTTTTCCAAGGAATCCTGAATGGTCATAAACGAATGCCTGAGCATCTCTTTTCCATATTCAAGAATATCGGAATCTTCATTCTTCAGAATGACATCCATGACATCATGGATGTCATTTTCTTTCATATAGGCCTTCAATCCGTCGAAGGTCGAAAAAGGATAGATATCCTTTTCCTTCTTATCATCACCTTCGAGTAGATAAGCTCCTCCCCCGATAGACTGATAACGCAGACATAGGGTGGTCCCATCCTTGAATAAAGCCGAGCATTCCATGGTGTTTGGATGATTTATGTTCTCAAATGTCGGAGAGAAAAAGACTTCACAGGGAAAAGAGGCGAATGTGTTTCTTACAATCTCATCCGTCCGATGCCCTTTTCCAGTCAAAGCAAGAGAGCCATACAAAGTGATGGAAATCTTTTCGACGTCTTTATTCTTTATCTCATCTAAAAAAGCCTGGGAAATACGATAGGGACCAATCGTATGACTCGAGGAAGGTCCCGGACCTAAAATCAACAATTCTTTGATCGATTTCATTGCAACACCTTCTTTTTCATAAAAGAAAAGGAGAGTCAAAACGACTCTCCACGATAGAGTAAACGAATTAATGTTTACGTCTTGCGTTCTCGGACTTCAGTTTTCTCTTAAGACCCTTCTTCAGGAAGTAGTCATGTTTTCTGTAGTCCTGGATAGTGCCGGCCTTGTTGACCATACGCTTGAATCTCTTCATGGCGATGTCTAAGGTTTCACCATCTCTAACAGTTGTCTTTGGCAAAGTTGCTCACCCCATTTCTTTAATAAGACGTCAAATATGATACCTTAACGATGCATTCTTTGCAAGATTTTTTCTTGTTTTTATCGTCAATGGACGAACGAATCTCTTTCTCAGTAATTGATTTTCCTCAAATCCTTATCGAACGTTTCTTCAATGATGCCAGAACCGATGCAGCGGTTTCCCAAATAGAGAACCGCAATCTGACCTTTGGCAATATAATCATATCCATCATAGTCCAGATAGGCTGATTCCATATCCGGATTGATGGACAAACTGACAGGCATATCTTTTCCACGATAGCGGAATTTACAGCAGCATTCGATTTTTTCAAGAGGAATATCCGAGCCGATCCAATTGAAATGATCAATAAGACACCGATAGGATTTTCGATAGGTATTTCCATTCTCCTGTGCGACATAGAGAATATTCTTCTCCACATCCTTTCCGACCACGAAATAGGGATCCATACTTCTTCCTTTGATGCCGCCGATATTGAGTCCGCGATGCTGTCCGATGGTGTAATAGAGAACACCATCATGTTTTTTCAGAACCTGGTTGTTGGTGATATCCACGACATCACCGGGCTTGGACGGAAGATAGTTATTGAGGAATTGCTTGAAGTTTCTTTCTCCGATGAAGCAGACGCCAGTGGAATCCTTCTTATGCATGACCGCGGAAAGATGTTCTCTTTCAGCGATTTCCCTGACCTGCGGCTTGGTGAAATTGTTCAGCGGAAAAAGACAATGCGATAGTTGTTCAGAGGAAATCTGGGCCAAGAAATAAGACTGATCCTTATTCAGATCGAAAGCCTTATAGAGATGGGATTCATTGTCTTCATCAATGCGGCTAGCATAATGACCCATAGCGATGGTATCGAAGCCGAGGCTTTTGGCATATTCATAGAAATGGCCGAATTTGATGTACTTGTTGCAGAAGACATCCGGATCCGGGGTATAGCCCTTCTTATAGGTCTCGATGAATTGAGAAAAGACTTCCTTCCAATATTCCTCGATGAAATCCTTTCGGACAATCGGGAGGTCCAAATCAAAAGCGGTCTCGACAGCATCATCATAGTCGAATTCCTGCGAACATTTCGAACCGGATAAAGTTGGATTTCCTAAGATATCATTGTTGGTGATGCTATCCCAGTTCCGCATGAAGCAGCAGGTCACATCATAGCCTTGCTTCTTCAAGAGATAGGCGCTCACCGCGCTATCCACGCCACCGGAGAGACCCAATAGAACTTTCTTATTCATCATTTTTTCATAATCTCCTTCGAATCGAGCCATATGGTGAATGGTCCGTCATTGACTAAAGAAACCTTCATATCCGCACCAAAGATGCCAAACTGTGTCTTTGGTTTCTTTTCCAATAGTTTTTTTGCAAACAGATCATAGAGCTGATGCGCTTCCTCCCCTTTTAGGGCATGAACGAAGCTCGGGCGGTTCCCCTGAGAGAGATCGGCATAGAGAGTGAACTGGGAAACACAGAGGATTTCTCCTCCATGGTCATCCAGATTCAAGTTCGTCTTCCCGTTTTCATCGGAGAAGATGCGAAGCTTGAGCATCTTCTCAAGCATCTTATCCAGAATCTGTTCATCATCCCCTTGGGTGAAGGAAACAAAAATAATCTCTCCTGAAGAGATTTCTCCGACAATCCGATCATCGACACTGACACTTGCGCTAAGGCATTCCTGTATTAAAATTCGCATGTGAACATTATAAGGATATTCGCTTCCTCAAGAAAGAGAAATGAAAGATTTCTTTTCATATCCGTATCTCAGAAAGAGGAAAATTGCTAAAATATTTCTAAGGAGTTCAATATCGATGAAGTACCAATACCAGGATTATCAAAATGTTCTTGCTCAAATACAGAAGGAAACGGATTTCAAGCCGCTGATCGGTGTTGTTTTGGGAAGCGGTCTGAATGGCCTGCTTGACAAGGTTCGAATCGTCAAGACCATCTCTTACAGGGATTTAGAGAAAATGCCCGTCAGCACAAACAAGATGCACCATGGAAGGTTTGTGTTTGGCTATTATCAAAATGTTCCCATTCTCTTCATGGATGGAAGACTGCACTGTTATGAAGGCTATACAAGTGAGGAAGCCACTTTCCCCATCCGAATCATGGGTATGTTAGGAATCAAGTATCTCCTTTTGACAAATGCGGCCGGCGGAATGGGAAAAGGATACAAGCCTGGGGATATCATGGTCATCAAAGACCACATCGCCACCTTCATGGAATCTCCTTTACGCGGAATGAATATCGAGGAATTCGGAACCCGCTTTCCTGATATGAGCGATGTCTATGATCAATCTCTTTCCCTGAAGCTTGTCAAGAAAGCCAAAGAGAAGAATCTTCCTGTGCAATATGGTGTCTTCTGTCAGTTCCCCGGCCCACAATATGAGACCAAGGCCGAAATCAGAATGGCACAGATACTCGGTGCGGATGCGGCAGGCATGTCCACCGCCATCGAAGCCATCGTCAGCAATCATATGTCGATTACGACCATCGGACTTTCCTTGATCACGAACTACGCCTGCGGAATCTCCAATGAGAAACTCTCCGACGAGGATGTTCTCAAAGTCGCTAATAAGTCAGCCAAAGATATGGGATCCATGTTTTCTCTTGTGATAGAGACATTGATCGAGGACCATTATGATCGATAAACCGCTCGCCTATAGAATGAGACCCGAGGTTCTTTCTGAAGTCCTCGGGCAAGAAAAAATCATCTCCTTTTTAGAAAAACTCATCGCGTCTGAATCGCTCTTGAGCATGATTTTCTACGGGCAGCCTGGAACAGGGAAAACAACCCTCGCCCGCGCTTTCTGCAAGACATACAACATCAACTGCATATCCCTGAATGCCACCATCGACAACAAGAGCAAAATGGAAGAAGCCTTTATGGAGGCCATCCGTTTTTCTCCAAGCATCGTCATCATCGATGAAATCCATCGAATGGATAAGGGAAAGCAAGACATTCTTCTTCCCCATCTGGAAAATGGAGACTTCTATCTCATCGGATGCACAACGGCTAATCCACTCATTTCCATCAATCCGGCCATCCGCTCAAGATGTCGTCTTCTCGAGACCGAGCCTCTTTCTCAGCAGAATGTCCTAGAAGGCCTGAAAAGAGCCGTTGAGAGTCCAAAAGGACTGGACAATCGAAAGAAGTTCTCTCCTGATGCCTTAACCTATCTTGCCAAGATTTCCTCCGGCGACATGCGTTTTGCCTACAATCAGCTTGAGGCTATCGCCCTATCCTATTCCAAGGATCATCTGATTACGCTTGAGGACGCAAAAGAAATCGCCAATACGCCAAACTATCTTTCCGACAAGGATGAAGACAATCATTATGACACCGTCTCCGCCTTCCAGAAATCCATAAGAGGTAGCGAGGTCGATGCTGCGATCTACTATCTTGCCAAGCTTTTGAAGACCGGTGATCTTGAAGGTACCATCCGTAGACTCTTGGTGACAGCCTATGAGGATGTCGCCCTAGCCAATCCCGCAGCGGTCGACCGATGCTATCACGCCTGTCAGGTCGCAAGGGAAGTCGGTCTTCCGGAAGCACAGATTCCCCTTTCCTTCACCGTGTGTGAATTAGCCTTGTCTCCCAAATCGAAATCGACGACTCTCGCCATCGAAAAAGCCAGCGACATGGTCGATGAAGCCCCTATCCAGGTAAGGGATTATCTTCGTTTTACAAGAGCGAATGTCCTAGAAAAAGACGCCTATCCATACAATGAATGGGAGACTCTTGATTATCTAGAATATCTTCCGGAGGATTTAGTCGGAACCACGTTCTATCAGATTGATGAAAAAAGAACCGGAAAGTATGAGAAAAACCTGGATGAATACTGGAAAACCCATCATCATCCCCGTGTCGCCGGGGTGGAGAGCGCACGTCATCTCGCCCAGAGTGAGAAGAGCAAAAAGAAATCGTGATTTGATGAATATTTCTCCACGTTTTTACATGATTTTTTCTATTTTTTGTAGATATTGACGAATGTAACCGCTATAATGATTACATTGTACAAAGGAGACAGCACAAACATGTCCATCAAAAAAGTTGTCGTTGCCGGAGGCGGTGTCTTGGGAAGCCAAATTGCTTTCCAGAGTGCCTATTGGGGATTCGATGTCACCATCTGGCTCAGAAGCGAAGACAGTATAAAAAGAACCCAGCCCAAGTTAGATAAGCTCAAGGAAACCTATCTCCATGCCATCGAAGAGATGAAGAATGCCAAAATGGATGAGCCAAATTGGTGCAGAGGTCTTGCCGAGGGTGAGACTTTCGATGCCGAGAAAGCCGTCGAACGCACCCTAAAGGCCTATAGCAGCCTGAAACTCGAACTTGATATGAAAAAAGCCGTCACAGATTGTGACCTTGTCATCGAATCCATGGCTGAGGAAGTCGAGGCAAAAACAGCATTCTACAAGACGCTTGCTCCGCTTTTGGAAGAAAAGACCATCCTCGTCACCAATTCCTCCACTCTCTTGCCTAGCCAGTTTGCCAAATTCACCGGAAGACCGGAAAAATATCTTTCCCTTCATTTTGCCAACTCCATCTGGAAAAACAACATCTCTGAAGTCATGGTGCAGGATAAGACCGACCACAAATATTTCGAGGAAGTCGTCCAGTTTGCCAACGACATCCATATGATTGCCCTTCCGGTTCTCAAGGAAAAGAATGGGTATCTTCTCAATTCCATGTTGGTTCCCTTCCTTCTTTCCGGGCTCGACCTTCTTGCCAATGGCGTCTCGGATCCAAAGAGCATCGATACTGCCTGGAAATGCGGAACTGGCGCTCCGAAAGGCCCATTCGAAATCTTCGACACCGTCGGACTCAAGACTGCCTATAATATCGTCTTGCAGTACCAGAAGGTTCCAGGTCTCTTCTCTCCACTCCTCAAGAAGATGATGATGCCCTATAACTTCAAGGCGATGGAAAAGATCCTGAAGAAATATATCGACGAAGGAAAACTCGGTATGTCTTCCAAGGAAGGATTCTATAAATACTAAAGAAGCAATTTCTTTATAAAGCTAGAAAAACAAAGAACGGAAGTGATGTTCTCTCCGTTCTTTTTTGTTCCGATTTTTATCCGTTCAGATAAGAGAGTATCTCTTTGGATGGGATAGAATATCCGATGCCATATTCGATATTCCCAGTCTGATTCCGGATACGAAGGGTCGTCATTCCAATCAGTTGGCCATTCGCATCCAAGAGAGCTCCGCCACTGCTTCCATTGGCAATGATGATTTCCGTCTGAATGAGATTCATGGAAGAATATTCATCGGAAAGATTCAGCAATGGAACACCGACGATTCCTGAGGTGATGCCAATTCCATGGTTCAGCATGTTTCCTACCGCATAGACTTTTTGTCCTTCTTTTATTGCAGATTCAGAAAAGACGATAGGCTTAAAGCTAGTTTCTTCACCATGTCATATTTCAGGATACATATGTCTCGTGCTATATCATACCGTACAAGAGAAACTGGACAATAGATATCGCTTCGATAGAAGCGAATCGAAAATGTATCGAAAGGCTTCGTTTCCTCATTGGAAGAATACGTCACGACATGAGCATTGGAAACTAGTTCTCCATCCTTGCTGACAAAGATGGCACTTCCATAGGAAGGATTCTTTCCTTCTTTTTCCGCCTTGAGTTCAACAACGCTCTCTTTGGCCTTCGAAAAGATATCTTCCGCATTCATCTCTTTTCCTAGACAAAGCACAAGAATGAAAGAAGCAAGAAAGACAATGACAAGGAAACTCAGAATCAGATTCAAAATCAGAAGAGAATGCCATTTCTTTTCATTCTTCATAGTAAGGTTATGCCTTTATAGGCTCCCTCATCCCATTTATCCGAATCGACCTCTTTCAGTTCTTCATCTCCATTGGGAGCATATTGAACCAGCAATGCGATAACGCCGATGTTCTTTTTATCAAAATCATCCGCACTGCAATAATAGAATCTCAAATAATAGTTCGTCAATGTTGTATGAACGGTGAATGAGCCAAACCATCGATAGATTTTTCTCCTCCCGCTATCATAATATCCCTCCATCGAGCTCGGATTTCTATATTCATAGCCGTCAAAGTCTCCTTTGAGATAGTCTATGAGACAATCTGCCTGTTCATCAAAATTCTCGACTTCATCGACAATATTTTGGGCAAAGACTTTCTTAATGTCTTCTCTCTTCTTGCTGAAACAACCATCAACAACTGAATCACTGATTTTCTTCAAGCGTTCGCTTTCGGCTTTTCCACTGAAAAAGCAAGACGAAAGAGAAATAGTGGAGACGATTGTCAGCAATGCTTTTATCCATCTTTTCTTCATAATATATATGAGAAAGTATCGATTGTTTCATCATACTTCCAATTTGTTCTTTTTTTGTTCATTCTTTCGAGAAATCCATCACGCAGGTCGTTATTGAGTTTTTCATCATAGCCAGCTGTTTCGAAATGGATTGTATAGGTTGCACGAAGCAGTTCTGGATTTTGAAGAACCTGACCTGCATATTCCGGATTGAACCCAGTAATCCACCATGTCTTATCTGAATATCCTTCCGCCTCGGATGGATCCCAGTCGATGATTGTCGTCCAATCCGTGTTTTCAGTCGAAGTTCTATATTCAACCATCAAAGTCATATCAATAGCCAATTTCTTGTCGACATACCAGACTTCAGAATCACCAAGCCTCTTATAGATTCCCATCTCTCCGCCATAGCCGAGTTCCCAGTAGTCCCCCTTCCATCCCCATATGACATAGTCTCCCTTTCCATCCTCGTCTTCATCATAAAATATTGTCTTTGTCGTTTTCATTTTGGAGCCAAGACGGAAAACAAAATCATAGAAATCCGTATATCCGCCAATTTGTTGCCAGCAATCGAAATCCGCATGATAAATCCCATTGGAATCCTTTGTCATATCCAAAAAGCTGACTGCACCATCTCTGCCGATGACTTCTACAGCGATACGAGTCAGAAGCCTCAAGCCCGAGACAACGACATCGATGACTTTTTGAACTTTTCCCTTGACCCATTCACAGAACTTCTCCCACCAAGATGCCTGATCAAAAGGAGATTCCTGAAGTAATTCAGAAAGATAAATATATTCATTTCCACTTGCGAAGAGAACATCGGCCTCACCATCCTGATTCAATGTGACAAGGCCTTCCACCGTCTCCAAAAGAGGATCCTGTATTGGATTGCCGTTTTGATATAAATCCAATGTCACTCTTCCTTCAGACTCGAAGTAATGAACCTCATAGGTGACTTCAATATCATCAGATGAAGAACTGACAAGGTCGACCTTTTTGAAAAGTGAAGAGTCGAAATTCTTTGTTGCGACAATCTGAAAACCATAAGAAGTTTCCTGATAGACACTCGTCTCGAAATCATCAAAATCAAGATTTTCAGATTCAGAATAAGAAACGTTTCGTACATAAGACTCATCATTCTTAGAAGTAGACTCACCGACAAAGCCATTCGAAAAGATAGATAACAATGAGACACTGGCTAACGATGTTAATTTAACAATACGATTCACTTTCTTGTTTCTCCTTGCGCACATTATAGAAAGGTGAAATCGATAAAGCAAGAAAATTTACAATCTTTACAATGTAATACATTAAATGTTACTTATGTAATAATAACAATTGTAACAAATGCAATTTACAAAAGTGACAAAATCCTTCTTGGCATCAGCTATGATTCCAAGACAATGAAGCATGCCTCGAAGGTGGAGTACATCGAATTGTAGGCTCTCCTTCATTTCTGATCTGCAATCCTCTTCAGCTTCTCTAGGAAATGATGATTGTCTCCTCTTTTTAGGTAGTCCTCATAGAAGGAGACATCATAT
>CAVCCX010000011.1:0-43749 GCA_963600815.1 Bacteroides uniformis
GAATTCCGGATATTTCGTGTTTCTCATATGTATAATATACATTATATTATACAATCTTTTCAAGAGGAAAAGGCAACCGCCTAGGAATAGGTCATATGTACCTTTCTTGCGATTGCCTTACAAAAACAAAAACAGCACCGCCTTAGGTAAGGAATGATGCTGCTTTGTTGATTTTCAGTATTTCAGTTTCGAAATTTTGGCGATTCTTCTGGAATCTTCTCTTTCCTTGATGGTCTCGCGCTTGTCGTAGTTCTTCTTTCCTTTTCCTAAGGCAATCTGAACCTTGGCCATGCCATGGCGGATATAGACCCGCACCGGGACGAGCGTATAGCCATCCCTGGTGACCATCTGATCGAATTTCAAAATCTGGGAACGATGAAGAAGAAGTTTTCTTGTTCTGGTCGGCTCATGGGAAAAGATGCCATTCGCCTGATATTCTGGAATATTCATGTTCATGATGAAACATTCCCTGCCTTTGATGAAGACATAGGAATCATCCAAGGAACAATGGCCCAGTCTCAGGGCCTTGATTTCCGAGCCTTTCAGTTCGATGCCGCATTCCGTGAAATCCGATAAGAAATAGTTAAAGTGAGCCTTTCTGTTGTTGCAGACAAGGATCTCATCCTTAAATTCTTCTTTTTTGGCCATGAATTAGTCTTCTCTCTTCTTTCTTCCGTATCCAGCACGAGATGTGCCTCTCGAGGAATAAGACGGCTTGCTGTCTCTGCGGTCACGGTCATATCCTCTGGAGAAAGAGGAACGATCGGAAGAATAGCCCTGATGATCCGAGAAGGTCTTTCTAGCTGGCTTTCTGTCGCGATCGTGTCCGAAGGAGGAATGTCCATCTCTTCTTTCCGAACGGTTGCTCATCTTCGAGCCGAAGCCATAGCTTCCGCCACGGCTAGAGGAACGATGATCGCCACCTCTTGCGCCACCTCTTGAGGAAGAGAATCCGCCACGTCCGGAAGAACGGCGATCTCCGCCACGGGAGAAGCCACCCTTCGATCCGGAGAAACGCTTTCCACCGCCTCTCTTGTCTTCTCTCGGTTTCGTGAAGCGGAGAAGCTTACGATATTCTTCTTCGGAGATATCCATCACAGAGAGAACCTGGATGACTTTTTCTTCATCATTCGGATATTTAGCCAGAATGGCACGGATGACATCGACTTCCTTCCACTGTTCCGGAGAAGGTCTGAAGTCATCATCCTCTCTTGCTTTCTTCTTTTCGGCAATTTCATTTTCAGTGTTTTCGATGCTTTCCAAGGCAACGGAAACATTTTCGTCATTTTGATTCAATTCGTTTTCTTCGTTATTCATTGTTCTTTCACCATAGCCTTCATCATCTCGATAAGAGAATCGAGGCTTTCCTGTCATCATGAGGTTGTTTTCATCATCCGTGACCTGGATGCCATTGAGAGAGAGTGATTCTCTTTCGGCTTCCGTCAGGTTCAGCGCATGCTGATCGTAGAATTCCGGCGTCGCGAAGTCGACTTCGAGCTTATCCGGATTGGCCGCCAAGACCTTGATATCGATCGGTGTTCCGATGGAGAAGGAGATATCCGTCATCTTTCCCATGACGGCAAAGGCTTTTTCATTGTATTTGAAGTAGTCGCCGTGCATGCAGTGATAGGCCAAGAAGCCTTCGATGCCCAAATCTGTCTGGATGAACATGCCTCTCTGAACCATCGAGACCACCTTTCCGTGATAGAGTTCGCCGATATGCTGCGACATATATTTTGCCGCTTCGAGATCATCGACTTCTCTCTGGATGGAATCGGCCTTGGCTTCCAGAGCAGACATTGTTTCTCCCATATTGTCGAGATAGGAAAGAACATCTTCCTTCTCGAGATTCTTCTTGTCGATGAGATAGTCCTTCACAAGGCGGTGGATGATATCATCCGGATATCGTCTGATCGGCGATGTGAAATGGCAGTAATCCCATTCCGAAAGTCCGAAATGTCCGAGTTCCTCTGGCGTGTATCTTGCCTTGGCCATGCTGCGCAAGACCATATAGGAAACAGAGGAGCGGAGTTTTTCATCCTGAATCGATTCAAGGAAGTCATTGAGTCTCGAGCCAGAGATATTCTCTGTCTTCGGGAATTCCTTGATGAGTCCCATCTTTCTTAGGAAGTCTTTCAGGATTGAGAGCTTCTGAAGCGGCGGGAATTCATGGACACGATAGAGGACCGGAATCTTTTCATCCTTGAGCAGTCTGGCAACAGAGCAGTTGGCAATGATCATCAAGTCTTCGATCATCTTTTCAGATTCACCCTGGACCTGCTTCGTGACTTCCACTGGCATTCCTTTTTCATCGAGGGAATATTTCAGCTCGACGGAATCGAGTTTCATGGCACCCTGAAGGGTTCTTCTTCTTCGAATCGCCTGGCTGGCTTCATGAAGGATAGACAATGTTTCGCAGATTTCATTGGAGAAACCTTCATCTTTTCCTTCGAAGAAGTTGTTCACCTGACGATAGGTGAGTCTTCCATGGGAACGGATGACACCTTTTTCCACCTTGGAATAGAAGACGTTGCCTAAGCCATCCACCTGCATGGTGACAGAAAGGACAAGACGATCGACTTCCGGATTAAGGGAGCAGATGCCATTGGAGAGTTCGAAAGGAAGCATCGGAACAACCCGGTCGGCGACATAGATGGAAGTTCCTCTCTGTCTTGCCTCATCATCCAAGGGATGATTCGGACGGACATAGTGGGTGACATCAGCGATATGAACCGTGATTTCATATCCGCTTCCGAGTCTTCTTCCTTCCACGGCATCATCGAAATCATGGGCGTCATCGCCATCGATGGTGATGATGGTATGTTCTCTGAAGTCCGTTCTTCCTTCATAGTCTTCCAGAGAAAGAGACTGAGGAATCTTCTTGGCTTCTTCCAAAGCAGCCTCCGGAAACTCGAGTCTTCCATCGTTCTCTGCGATGATCATGGAGATATCTGCGCCGACATCCTGGGCGGAAACGAGTTTCTTCGTGATGTTGACAGCCAGCGTGTTGTCCTTGAAGTAGACAATATCGCCTTCAAGGAAATCACCCTGATTGATTTCCAATCCTTCCGGCTTGTTCTGGATGAGAACGGTCTTGCCGGCGGCATTGAGATAGCTCACCTGCAGTTGCTCTTTTCCACTTCTCGTCAGAGAATATTTTCCTTTGAGGGAGGAAACAGCCTTGTAGTAGTCAAGACAATGATAGGTTCCCTTCTGGAATTCCTTGGCATAGACCATGTCACCCAAAAGGAGCTGATCGGATTCCTCACCGGAAATACGAACTTCCTCTCCGGATGGAATGGCTTTGAGAATGACAAAGTTCTTATTCTTGACGATGATCCTTGCCAAAAAGACGCCCTGGTCTTTCAAGAGATAATAGAAGGAATTGTGCTTACCGACAATGCCGGTCGCTTCGAGATGAGAAAGAATCTCATCCAACTGATTCTTCTGCTGAGAGGTAAAGGCCTCGACCTTTTCTACGAGTGCCTGGAGGGAAAGCTGCTGATTCTTGAGCAGCTTGATAATCTGTGTTTCTGTCATGTTCTTTTTTCCTAGTTCGTTTCCCGATAATGTTCAAAATAAATGGGGATTTCAAGAAAATCCCCGCAATCAAATGTTACTTGATATGACTGGCCAAGATAGCCACCGTGAAGAAGGCAACAGCTAAAACGGAAGTGATGATGGTCATGATTTTATCTGCACCTCTCTCTTTGGTACGAGTGAAGATGTTCATCTGGTTTCCACCCATGACGGCGCTGGATGCACCCTGGGATTTTCCGGACTGTAGAAGGACAACACCGATAATGATAAAAGACAATACCAACAAAATTATTTCACAAACTGATGTCATGTTCAAAAGCCTTTCAAAGATATATAACTTATATATTATAAAGATGGCAAGACTCGATTACAAGATATAGGAAAGCATTCTTTTCTACTTTCCAGAGACCGTGAGGGACTTGATGACCATCGAGGGAATGGTTCTTCCCTGTTCTATGCGGATATCATTTCCGACAGCCAGCACCTCAGAGAAGACATCCTTGAGGTTTCCGGCAACGACCATCATGGAAAAAGCCTTGTCCTTCTTTCCGTCCTTGACGAGGTAGCCTTCACAGGGAAGGGAGAATTCCAGAGTCTGGCTGTTGATTCCCGAATTCAGTCCGGAAATCGAGGTGATATAAAGACCATTCTTCACTTTCTTCAGCAAAGAATCCAAGTCGTTTCTCCCCGGCTTGACCGAAATGAGAATTGGTGATCCGTTTCCATTGCCAGAGGCACAGCCATTGGATTCACGATTTTCCTTGAGCGCTGTCTCGATGGAATAGAAATAGTCCTTAAGGACACCATTCTGGATGAATGTGAATTCCTTTGTCGGATAGCCATCGGCATCATAGCTCGAGGCAGCGGGATGCAAGAGATGCGGTGCATGTCTGATTGTCAGACATTTCGAAACGATCTGTGTATCGATTTTTCCTTCGAAGACAGAGAGATGCTGCTGGACAGATTTCGCATTGAGCTGGGCAAGGAAGAAGGCCAGAAGAGAGCCCACGCAGGAAGAGTCGAAGAGAATCTTGTACTTCCTGCTTTCCAAAGGCTTGGAATTGAAGAAATCGACGGCCGAAGAGATGATCAGAGGAAGTTTTTCATCGGCTTTCTTCTTCAGATCCTCCAACGAGAAGAAGGAGAAGACTCCACGATATCCGCTTCTCGGTTCATGGTTCTCATTCTCAGCGACGATGGAGATGCTCATCGAATAAAGTGTCGATTCATCCTTGCATTTCAGACCATACGAATTGAATTTCTGACTCATCACATTTTCCATCGATACGGAAATCGTGACGTTTTTGATTCTTGGATCTTTGTTCTTGACTTCCTCACAATAGGCAAGAGCAAATTCGCGGATATCCTTCAAAGTTGAGGGAACAAAATCCTTCTGTTTTGTCTTCGGCTTCTTGTATTTCAGTCCGCCATGAAAATAGTATTCCGGTTTATCTTCCTTGCCGAATTTTGCACTCTCCAGAACATTCTCCGCCAACAAGGAAGGCGTATTCTTATCGATGCAATCTGTGGCGAAACTTCCCTTCTTGCCATCGACGATGCCGCGTGCAGAAATATCCTGGCAGGTTCCAATCTGCTGGACTTCCACATTGCCATTATGGACCTCAACCGAAGTCTCCGTGGCCGTCGAATAGGAAATCTGATACGGCTCGATTCCTCTTTTCTTCGCTTCTTCGAAATATTTTTTCATTGTCATGCTCATTCTTCATTTCCTCCCGAACCACCGACCAAGATCTTGGAAATCAGCAAAGTCGGCTGTCCGACTTCGACATAGCAGGAACCCGAGGCGGCTCCGCAGATACCCGGGGCTCGTAAGCAGTCATTGCCGACCATCTCGATTCTCTTTAGGATTTCATATCCATAGCCGATCAGGGAAACCGGTTTGATCGGATGGTCGATTTTTCCATCCTTGATGACATAGGCCAGATCCGAGGTGAAGATGAATTGATCCGTAGAAGCATCGACCTGTCCGCCGGTGAAGCTGACACAGTATATTCCGTCTTTCACAGCAGCAAAGATATCCTCGACATTCGAAGAACCTCCGCCGATGTAGGTATTCGTCATTCTCGTTGTCGGAAGATAGCGGTAGCTCTCTCTTCGACAGGCACCCGTCGTCTTCAAAGTAGGATCGATTTTTCTTGCCGTATAGCGATCGAGCATATAGGAGGTCAAAACGCCATCCTTGATCAGCTGGTTCTTCGTCGACGGATGACCTTCGTCATCGAAATTCTCGCTTCCCCAGCCATTCTCAATCGTGCCGTCGTCAAAGGCATTGACGACATCCGAAGCGATCTTCTGCCCGAGCATTCCAGAAAACGGACTCTCTTTTCGGCTGATGGCACTTCCTTCAAGCGGATGTCCGCAGGCTTCATGGAAGAGGACGCCACCAAACTGATTTCCTAAAATGACAGGCATTTCCCCGCTCGGGCCTTCCGGCGCCGAAAGAAGAACAAGAGCCGTATTGCCGGCCTTCTTGCAGAGTTCGACAAAATCGATTTCCTCAAGAAGTTCAAGGCCTTTGGAAAGACCCGGTCCTTCAAATCCACTCTGGAACTGTTCGCCATCACTGGCGGTGACAAGAGCGGTCAGCCTTGTGCGGCAGCGATCATCTGAAATGATGATTCCATCGGAATTATAGACTTCGATATGCTCATCTTCCTCGGATAAGGCTGTATAGACATCCTTGATCTGATCAGAAAGAGCATAGGCTGCTTTTTCACCTTCTTCCAAATAGGCCAATTTCTTTTCTGTCGGCCATTGAGAATGCGGAATCTTGATGGAAATGAGATTCTTCTTTGCTTTCTTTATGGAAAGGGAAGACAAGGTCAGAACTCTTTCTCCGTCAAAGCCATAGGAAAGTTCCTTTGCCAGTCTGACAAGAGAGGCTTTCGATAGGTCGGAGGTATAGCCATAGACCTGTTTTGTTCCCTTCAGAAGTCGGATACCGACACCACAGGTTCTTCCAGAGCCGACGCCATTGACTTTCTGATATCGTCTCGAATAGGAATGTGTGACATTATCCTGATAATAGATTTCGGCATAATCCGCACCGGTTTCCAAACCGGCATTGAGAATTTCCAAAGCGACTTTTTTTGTAAATTTCATTTTTTCTTTCCTCCTTTTTTCTTGAGAGACAAAGCAAAACGATTGAAGTTCTTATTGCTGAAAACAAGGTTCAGAACAGCAAAGATGACAATGAAGATGAAAATGACAAGCACCATGAATCCAGGCGTAATCTCCATTCCGAAGAAGTCGATATTCAGAGAGAACTGATCCGACAAGTCTTCGACAAATCCAGAAAGGCCATATTGCTGAAGGTTCTTGCTTAAGAGCAGAAGAGGTGTTTTCATGAAGTAGTTTCTCAAAAGACCAACCGAATACGTTCCAGGGAAGATGGCAGTGATATAGTCGATGTATTTCGGTCCGAATCCATTCGGAAGATAGGCTCCAATCAGAAAGCCGACCGCCGCAGAGAAGATAGCAACAACCGGGGACATCACCGATTCCGATTTGATGAAGGAACAGACGAAGAAGGTGATCAGAGATGCGGAGATCGTCGAAAGAAGAAGAACGCCTAGAATGCTGAAGAAGTCGAGAAGGGAAATCATATAGGCGCCATAGAGTGCCAGCACCAATAGACAGATGAGATAGACGATGAAGTTCACCAAGAAGGTGACGATGACATTGAAGGCAAAATAGCTTGCCACGATGACGTTCGAATTGATCGGGGAGGAGATGAAATCTCTTGTGACACCGCTCTCCTTGTCTCGGACGACGATGTAGTTGGCATTAAGGGAAACCGTGATGCAGCTGACCGCCAGAATGCCGGAGACCATCCAGCAGTCGGCGATGCCATAGACTTTCTTCAGGATTTCCTTATAGTCCGCCGCATAGCTTTCATAGGCCAAGACGGAATTCTGTGAGCGAATCAGCTTATCCAAGGCGTCTTTGATGGACGACGTCTCCAATTGTCTTAAGAAGATGATATAGACGGCAAAGATGGCAAGAGGAACCATCAGCGTGAAGATGACCGTCGGGATATTCTTGAAGAACACCATCAGATGGCGTTTCGTCAAGGAATAGAAGACATAGCCCTGATGGGACAATGAAGATTCTTCTTTTTTATGCATTCTCGTTATCCTCCATCAGTTTTCTGACACCCGTCGCATTCAAAAACACATCATCCATATCGCCTTTTTCCACTTCGAAATCCGTCAGAATATCCTGATGCCGATTCAGGAAGGAAAGAACTTCCGTGGCATCCCTCAGACTGATGCGAAAGCATTTTCCATCCTGGGAATAGGTGTATTTGAGTCCTTCGTTCTCCAACATGGAGACAATCTCCTCCTCTTTTTCACGATAGAGGATGACATAGTCGGACGTATATTTTTCCTTGAGTTCATAGGGCGTTCCCGAGGCGATGATTTTTCCTTTGTCCATGATGACGACATAGGTCGCCTTTTCGGCCTCTTCCATATAGTGGGTGGTCAAAAAGACAGTCATTCCCGTCTTCTTTCTTAGGGAATTGACAAGATTCCAGACAGACTGTCTTGTCTGGGGATCCAGTCCTGTGGTCGGTTCATCCAGAATCAGGAGTTTGGGATCATGAACCATCGCACGGGCGATATCGACTCTTCTTTTCTGACCGCCGGATAGTTTTCCGACCGGTCGATCCAAGAAGGAGGAAAGATCAAGCATATCCACAAGGATATTCAGTCTTTCTTTCCATCTCTCTCCTTTTATATTATAGAATCCAGCACGCAGGCTCAGATTCTCTCTCGGCGTCAAGACCGGATCGAGCACGGAGTTCTGGAAGACGATGCCGATTTCCGACTTGATGGAATCCGGACGGCGATCGATATCGATGCCATCGATGCTGATCTCGCCGGAATTCTTCTTCAGGATTCCAGTGATGATGTTGATGGTCGTCGATTTTCCAGCGCCATTGAGTCCCAAAAACGCAAAAAGGGAACCTTTTCGAACCGAAAAGGAAATATCGTCAACGGCGGTGAAGTCTTCATATTTTTTGACGAGATGGGAGACAACAAGGATATCATCACTGACTTTCTGCTGCTCCTCATGCAAACGGGAAAATAAATTGAGCATATTATAAATCCAAAAATGGAGTGAGGAAGTTCCTCACGCCATTGTTTACTTTCTCTTCAGGGTTGGGAACAGAAGAACATCACGGATGGAATCGGTCTCGGCGAAGAACATGCAGAGACGGTCGATGCCGTATCCGATGCCACCAGCCGGAGGCATGCCATATTCCAAAGCCTCGCAGAAATCCTCATCGACTTCGCAGGCTTCGTCATTTCCCTTCTTCTTCTCTTCGACCTGCTCCTCAAAACGAGCTCTCTGATCGATTGGGTCATTGAGTTCGGTGAAGGCATTGCACATTTCGTGTGTGGAAATATACATTTCGAATCTCTGAGTGAAGCGTGGATCATTCGGATCCTTCTTGGCCAAAGGAGAGATATCAACCGGATGCTGGCAGACAAAAGTCGGCTGGACCAAGTCCGCTTCGCAGAATTTCTCGAAGAAAGCTTCGATGATATGTCCCCAAAGATAGTGAGGCTGAATCTCGACATCGTATTTCTTTGCCAATTCCTGGGCTTCCTCAAGGGTCTTGACAGTATAGAAATCGACACCGGTCTTGTCTTTGACAGCCTGGGTCATATTGACCTTCTTGAATGGCTGGGATAAGTCGATATCATAGCCAAGCCACTTATATTGCTCTTTTCCGACTTCCTTGGCAAGATAATGGAAGAGATCTTCTGTCATTTTCATCATGTCATCGAGATTTCCGAAGGCCTGATAGGCTTCCATGGTCGTGAATTCCGGATTATGAGTGGTATCGATTCCTTCATTGCGGAACTGACGTCCGATTTCATAGACTCTTTCCATTCCACCGACAAGGCAGCGTTTGAGGGAAAGTTCGGTTGCGATACGAAGATAGAAATCCTCATCCAAGGCATTGAAGTGCGTGACGAAAGGTCTCGCATTGGCGCCACCCAAAATCGGGTTGAGAATCGGGGTCTCCACTTCGACATAGCCCAAGGAATCCATGAAATTGCGAATTCCACGGATGAGTTTTGGTCTCATGAAGGCAATCTTTCGGGAATCCTCATTGACGATGAGATCGACATAGCGATGTCTTCTTCTGTCTTCTGGATCGGTCAAACCATGGAACTTATCCGGAAGCGGATGGAGCGATTTGACAAGATGGGTGTATTCCATGGCACGGATGGTGACCTCCCCGGTCTTCGTCTTCATCATATGGCCTTTGACGCCACAGATATCGCCTAAATCAGCCATCTTGAAAATGGCATAGTTCTCTTCGCCAACGACATCCTGACGGATATAGCACTGAATCTTTCCGGTCTTATCCTGAAGGGTGAAGAAAGAGGCTTTGCCCATCTTTCGAAGCAGGACGATTCTTCCTGCAATGGAGACGACATTCTCCTCATCGACCTGTTCTGGTTCTAAGGCCGAATACTTTTCTTTCAGTCCGGCAGCTGTGGAGTCCACATCAAATTTCTGTCCGAAAGGATCGATTCCCTTCTGACGATATAATTCCAATTTCTCTCTTCTGTGCTGTTCCTGATCGTTTAAATCCTGAACAGGCTTTGCATTTTTCTGGTTATTGTCCATAAAAAAACTCCCTAAATCATTACGCCATATTATACCCTAACACTCTATATTTGTGTACGGGAAAGAAAAGAATTTCACCAAAGAAAAGCATCAAAATCGATGAAAAATCGGTTCATGGAACAAGATTTCATCCTCTTTGTTTCATCGGTCGTGCCTCGTTTTTCATGCTTCCTGAAAGAAAGCGAAGACAACTTGCATCATCTTGTGGAATTGTTCTAGAAAAATCCTTCTATATTTTCAGCCATTCATCCGTGAAAATATCATCACTTTTCCTCGATATCTGTTTCATAGAGGAAATCCTGGACTCTATTGTCGAAACCGATATCCAGGACATAGTCCTGATGATATTTCTCATCGACTTCCTTCTTCAGGTAGGAGAGAATCGATTCATGACTTTTTTCATCATCCAAGGAATCCGGAACGACCAGTTCGAATTCCAGGACCGTCTTTCCACTTTCCGAAAAGGAATGGAAATCATGCATGAGAATCTTCTGTGAGGAATATTTCCTCAGGCATTCACGGAGGAAGGCAATCATGTCATCCGTCATCTTATCATTGACCTTGATCGGATCCATGTGGATTGTGAGATGGACATTGAGGTTCTTCAGACATTCTCTTTCGATATGATCGACAAGCTGATGGCTTTTGCTGATATCCACCTGGTCATCGACCTCCACATGAATGACACCAAAGATGAGTCTTCCATAGGAATGAATCGCCAAATCATGAAGGCCTAAGACACCTTCATGAGAACGTATCAGGTGAATCAGTTTCTCGATCAATTCCTTGCTCGGTTCCTCTCCGATCAGAGCGGAAATCGCTTCTTTCATGATGCCGACACCGGAAAGTGCGACAAAGAAGGCGACAAACAGGGTGAAGAAGCAATCGACGCTATACCCGCTGAACCACGTGATGAGGATACCCAGTATGACAAACAGGGTCGTGATGACATCATTTCTCGAATCTTTCCCCAAAGCCTTCAGGGGCATCGATGAAATCTTCTTTCCCAGGGAGAAATAGACGGCAGCCTGAGATAACTTTGCCAATATGGCAAAAGAAAGTATCGAAAGAGAGACGACATACATCACATAATTGATTTCGCCTTTGGGAGGATAGCCCGTCTTGGCAATGGAAGAAAAGAAGGAGACGACATCCAAGATTCCCTGATACATCATCACCATCGAAAGGCCGATGATGATGCAGGCGATGATCAAGGAAAGAATATATTCGACTCTCTGATGGCCATAGGGGTGTTCCTTGTCCGGTTTTTTTGAGCTCGCCTTCACACCGATGATGGCGATGAAGTTGTTTCCGAAATCCGAAAGGTTGTTCATCGAGTCTGTCACGATCGAGAAAAGTCCCAAGAGAATACCGAGAACGATTTTCACGCAAAACAGAAGAAAATTCGTAATCAATCCATAAAAAGAAGCAAAAAGCCCATACTTCTTTCGGACGTTCTGATCCTCGACATTCTGATAATCCTTGATGAAAAGCTTCAATAAAATCTGTATCATGGCTATATGATACTCTCTGAAATTCGGTTAGCGTTAACTGAAAAAAGAAAGCAACTTCTCCGATTCTGTTTTTTTCATGGCAAGAAAACACTATAATAAAGCCGTATGAAAAAAAGATATTTCTCAAGCACGCTGCTTTTGTCTAGCCATCTTCTGATTCTCTCGGATGCCATCATGGATAAATTGTCCTATGTCTTGGCCCTCGGAAAGGTCATGCAGGATCATGATTTCCTTCCCAAAGAAGAGAGATTCTCTGATGAGGTCATGGAAAGACATGATCAATTCTATTCGCTCTTGAAGCCTTTCCTATTGGAAGTGAAATCGAATTCCCATGCCTTGGAAGAAACCCTGATCGACTCCTCCATCATCCCGACTCCGCTTTTGGAAGACATCGTCTCTGTTTTGGAAATCAAGGAAGAAGCCCTTCATCCATCGGATGGAGAAAGCCTCTTTCTCATAAAAAGCAAGGAAGACTATTCGCTCTTCCTCCATTCTTTTTATGCCAAGGCCTGCTTCCTCTTCCGCGTCTATTCCTGGCTTGTCGATCTCGAAATCGGCATACAGGACTACGGCTATGATTTCTATGTCGTCCCTGTAGTGGAGGACGAAGAGGAGTGCAATGTCGTCGATTCACTATCCACAATGGAGACTGCAGAATTGAAGGAAGAACTTTCCCTCTATTTCAGCCAGACGGATTTCGATAGCGATGAGATGCTCCAAGAAAAGCAGGAACTTGCAGAATTACTCAGAAAATCGGAGGATTGAACATGTCAGACAACCAGAATCTGCCGAATATCGGCACCCCTGAAGAAGCTTTGCAGAAAATGAAGGATGGCTATCTGTCCTTCCTAGACAGTGTCGCCAAATTCGTGACGATTGCCGAATTCTATACGGATAAGACCCATGAGGGACAATCCCTTCCGGAGGATTTCGCGAAGAGATATTCCGACAATTTCCAGAAGCTAAAAAATGAATCACCGGATGATTTTTCCAGCCAGGTCGCCTTCTTCACCTTGGTCACACTCGATTTCGTCGAGGAAATCAAGGACAATCTCAAGGAATATGAACGCATCCTGAAGGAAGGACCCGATCAGAGCGCCAGCCTCTATGACCAGGCCTGTGACTATTTGGCCATCAAGGATGAATTCACCGACCTGAAAGACACCATCGATGACATCAACAGAATCATGGCAAAGGAAAAAGTCGCGGAAACCAACGAAAACGATCCGGAATACGACTACATTGCCAAGCAGAGAGACGAAAACAAATTCGGAGAATAAGAAAAGACCTTGCTTCGCTCCTATGCCACGAAGCATAGAAGGAGGCAAGGTTTTTTGATTTTTTTATTTCCTGTTCGACTCCATATCCAAATAGAAATTCTTGCTATTCTTATAGACATGGGCCAAGGAAGGATACATCTTCAGATAGACTTTCTTATAGAGCGTATTGTAGATTCGATGGTTGGACATATCCGGTGAAACGCATTCACCCAGGGAGAACATATTCTCCTTTGCATCCTGGGGAGAAGAAAAGACACCGGCCGAGACAAATCCGGCCATCGCTCCGCCCAGCGTCGAGGATTCGGCATCATTGGAGATGAAGCATTTCAGTCCAAAGACATCGCTGATGATCTGACAGAGTTCCCTTGAATTGCTTCCTCCTCCGGAGATGACGAGATAAGATGGCTTCACTCTGGTTTTTCTGACGATTTCATCCATGCCTTCTCTTAAACCGAAGGCGATTCCTTCATAGATGGCCTTGTAGAGATGATATTTGGTATGCACATTGCTGAATCCGACAATGGCGCCCTTGGCATTGGGTCTTTTCAGTCCCGGTTGCCAATAGGGCTGAAGAACAAGTCCATCGCTGCCGGCTGGAATATTCTTGATCTTCTGATTGAGGATTTCCTCCACAGTGCAGTTTTGTCTTCTCGCTTCCTCCACATCATCATAGGCAAAATTGTCGATGAACCACTTCAGCATCCACAATCCACAATAGATCTGGACTTCCATGTCATAAGCACCCTTATATGGTGCTGAATAAGATGGAAGGAATTTCTCCGGTTCCATATAGTGGGAATCGACCACTTCGATGGTGCAGGCTGTCCCCAAAGAGATGCTTGCCGAATATTTATCGACGCAGCCATTGCCAAACGTCTCACAGGCCTTATCCGACCCACAGGCAAAAAGAGGTGTTCCTGCGGGAATCTTCGAAAGAAGGGAAAATTCCTCACTGACTTTTCCAATGACATCTCCCACCGGGACAAGATCGACCAAGGCATCATTCGGAATATGGAAGACATCCTGCTTTGGATGATTCTTGGAATACCATTTCCCTTTCTTGAAATTGATGGGATAATGGCCATTGCAGTCCGCACTGGAAAGAACAAGGTTCCCGGTGATTTTGTAGTTGAAATACGCACCCAACGGGCAATAGTATTTCATCTTCTTCCAGTTTTCCTTCTCATGTTCCTTCAGCCAGAAGGTCGGCGTTCTCTCGGCGTTGTATTTGACCGTATCCTTCATGCCGATCAGAGTGAAAAGAAGATTCTCATACCATTTCAGATATTGCCTGGATTCCATTCTCGTCACTCTCTGGTCGAGCCAGAGAATCGCATTGCGGATAGGCTGTTTGTGCTCATCGAGAATGACGGTGGAATCACGGAAGACATCCACGACCATTCCGCAGATATGCTTCAGATATTCCGGATGGTCATCATAGATGTCATTCGTCGCCTTGATCATCTCGGAAATATAGAAGTTCACATCCTGTTCGGCAAACCCCTTCTGCGGGGAGAAATACGGAACCTCATATTTTCTCTTCGAAAAAGCGATGATTTTCCCCTCAGAGGAAACCACGCTTGCACGGAGAGACTGCGTTCCGATGTCGACAACCAATATCTGACTTTTCATATTCTTTTTCCCTATTCATTCTTTACTTGCGTCCCTTATTATAAAAAGTATTTTTTTAATAATCAAAAAAGAAATCAAAAAACTTGTTCCTAGACTTATAATTATCTATGCAATATAATTTGAAAGAAGAAAAAGGAGTCCCTTCGAATGAAAATAAAACAACTTTTGCTGAAACCAAAGGAATTATATACCACACAGCTCGAAAAACAGTACCATGACGCCGCTGAACAGTATTTCGACAAGCTCGCCAAGGACGCCAAGACCGATTCCCTGGCCAATCAGCAGCACGTGACGGAATACAACGGCCTGAATGAAAAAGCGAAGCTATTGGAAAAGAGCGTCAACTCCACAAAGACACTCAAGATCTTCATCCTCGTTCTCTCCATCCTCTCCCTTGTCATCGGCGGATTGCTTCTCATCATCGGCTTTGCCAATCCGAAATGGTTCTTCTTTGTCATCGGCATCTTCCTTTTAGGCCTGGGCATCTTCCTTCTTGTCTTCAACCAGAAGATCATCAAGAAGAAACAGCTCGAAAGGGAAGCAAAACTCGCCGAAGCCAGAAAAGAAGCCGAAGCCATGCTTCAGCTCTGCTATCAGGATATGGCCTCTTTGAATAATTCCTTCGACTGGAATATCCCTGCCGCCATCATGGAAAAGACGACCAACATGATCGACCTCGACCCCTACTTCTCCTTGCCAAAATATACCTATCTTCAGGAAAAGTTCGGCATGAACGAAGTCATCGAGCCAAACTGCTCCGTCTTAGGTGTCCTTTCGGGAAACATCCAGGGAAACCCCTTCGTCCTTGAAAAGGTCATGGAGGAAAAGCTGATCAACAAGACCTACACCGGATCCATCACCATCCATTGGACAACCACATCCTACTACAAAGGAAAAGCCGTCACCCATCATCATAGCGAGACATTGACCGCCACCATCGAAAAACCAGCCCCGAACTACAATGCCCAGACCGTTCTGGTCTATGGAAGTGAAACAGCCCCGAATCTCCATTTCCGCAGAGAACCGAGCAAGATCAATTCCTTCAAGAATGAAAAAGAGAAGGAAAAATATGTTGCTTCCGAGATGAAGAAGATCCGAAAGATGGAAGAAAAGGCTGTCATGGAAGGTGGAACGTTCACCGCTATGAACGACGAACCCTTCGAAGTCTTCTTCCATGCCCTGGACAGAGACAACGAAACCGAATTCCGTGTTCTTTTCACCGCACTGGCTGAAGAGAACATGATGGAACTTCTCAACGACCCTGTTCCCTATGGCGATGATTTCTATATGATCAAGAACGGCATGATCAACCTGATCTGCTCCCACCATTCCCAGAGAATCGACTATTCCGCCAACCCGAACCTCTTCATCGACTACGATTTCAATGCGAGCAAGAACAAATTCGTCAGCTATTGCGATGAATTCATCCGCGGTCTTTATTTCGATCTGGCTCCGATTCTTTCCATCCCCGACTATCAGACAAACATGCCCTATGAATACATCCATAACAAGGAGTGGAAGAGCAACTATTCTTCCTTCGAACAGGAAGCCTTGGCAAACGGAATGGATCCGAGCATCTTCCGTCCGAATGGTGCCAACCCATCCCTTCCTCTCATCCTGAAGACCACGAGATCGAGAAAGATCGGAAATTCCGATTGCGTCAACATCCATGCCTATTCCTACCATACGACCGAGATGGTCGACTACATCAGCAAGCTGGGCGGCGATGGCCATACTCACCGCATTCCAGTCCACTGGATCAAATACGACCGTGTCGATAGCGACAACGAAATCGGCATCTCCTATGTCGGATCCAACCGCCATGACTTCCTCGAGAACTGCAACAATGGAAAGATTTCCGGCATCTTAGGCGAAAATGCGCTCGTCCATTATGAAAGAGGACTTCTCGCCTTCAAGAACCGTCTTCCGATCAACGATAGCCTCAACAACGCCCTTGAAAAACTTTTCGGCACACAAAAACAGGAAAATGCAGAAGAAAATCAGTAATTCATATTTGATTTCATTCGTTTTAGTATATAATATTGCACAACATAGAGGAGGAAATGTACTATGCAATTAGATGAAACCGATACAAGCTTGGAAAACACCAGCGGAAGAGATGTCCACGTCATTGACAAGAAGGTCCCCGTCGAACTCAACGGAACCGATAAATTCGTCAATATCGGCGTTTGGTTCCTTTTCATCATCGGCGGTGTTGTCTATACCTTCAGAAAGAACAAGGCCAGAACCTATTTCAAGCAGTTGGAACAGGATATCCAGCAGTGTGCCTCTGAAATCGACAACTACATGGAACAGAGAGTCATCATTCTTCAGAATGCCGCCAAGTTGGTCGACAAGGCTGTCGATTTGGATAAGGATACCTTCGTTCAGCTCGCACAGGCCCGTTCCGGAAATGCCTCTTCCGGCAAGGGAAGCGTCGATCCGGATGTCCAGCGTAATCAGCTCGATGCTGCCATGAACAGAGTCAGTGTCGTCCTTGAAAGTTATCCGAGCAATCTCCAGGGTCATGAAGCCATCGCCCAGGCCATGCAGCAGAACCAGGTTCTCCAGGCTCAGATCACCGCTGCTAGAACAAAGTACAACAACAAGGTCAACCTCTGGAACAGAGAAATCACCACTCTCTGGGCAAAGAAATATGTTGCCGCCAAGGAAGGCTACACCACTCGTATCCCATTCATTGCCAGCAAGGAAATGAAAGAGAAGAGCAAAGACGTTCTTTTCTAAAGAAGAAAATAGAACAGTCATGGGTTTGCAGAAATGCAGACCCATTTTTCGTGGAAAGAGATTCTCTTTGGTTGTCAGAATCCGCCTTTCATCAAAGTTTTTTTCACATTTTTTCGATTTCTCTTTGCAAGCAAGTCTTGACGTGATAAAATAGCCTTCGGCTAATTGTGAACTACACCCCGGTAAGGTTACAGTTTGCTCAAGATTCAAGAAAGGTAAAATATAAAATGCAGCGTCAAACTACAATTTTCAAAAAGACCGACGTCGCCAAGAACTGGTATGTCGTCGATGCAACAGATAAGCCTCTTGGTCGATTAGCCTCCGAAATCGCGGTGATCCTGATGGGCAAGAATAAGCCTCAGTTCACCCCAAACTTTGACAATGGTGACTACGTCATCGTCGTCAATTGTTCGAAGGTCTTGTTGACTGGGAGAAAACTCACTGGCAAGAACTATTATGACAACAAGTCGAATAGTTACGGTGGTCTCAGAACTAGATCCGCCAAGGTCATGGTTGAAAAGTATCCAACCGAAATGATCAAGAGAGCCGTTGGTGGCATGTTACCCAAAGGTCCTTTAGGCAAAGACATGTTGAAGAAGTTATTCACTTATGCCGGTCCAGAACATGATAGACAGGATAAGAAGCCAGTCGAAGTTGAATTGGTTAAGAAGGAGGAGAAGTAATCATGGCTAAATCTGAAAAACTCATTTACGCCGCTGTCGGAAGAAGAAAAGCTTCCGTCTGCAGAGTCTTCGTCACTCCTGGAACCGGTGCAATCGTCGTCAATGGCAAAAATGCTGACGAATACTTCCCACACAAGGTTTTGATCCTCGACATCAACCAGCCCTTCACTGCCACAAGCACAGAAGGCAAATATGACGTCAAGGCCAACATTGTCGGTGGCGGTTATTCCGGTCAGGCCGGTGCCTTAAGATTGGCCATCGCCAGAGCCTTAGTCAAGGCCAACGATGCCAACAAGCCGCTCTTGCGTGCCAAGGGACTCTTGACAGTCGATGCCAGAGTCGTCGAACGTAAGAAATACGGTCTTCGCAAGGCTCGTAAAGACAAGCAGTTCTCCAAACGTTAATCCACCGTTTGGCACCCTGCTGGTCGAACCATCAAAAAAAGAAAACCTGGGAAATCCGAATCCCAGGTTTTTTTGTTGTCTAAAATTTCATCATGAAGAAAAACGGAGCCGCAAAGCTCCGCTTTTCTATTTTTCCTTTACTTATCTAAGCCGCCAAAGCGAAGAATATCCTTGTATCTCTGTTCAGCATACTTGGCATTCTTGCTGAAGAGTTCTTCCGCATGTTCCGGATTGACTCTTGGAAGCTGAGAATAACGTGTCGAAGTGAGCAAGAAATCCTTGATCTTGGAGAAGTCCGGATTCTTGGAGTGGGCGCCCAAGGTCAATGGGCTCTGACCCTTCTCGGCAAGACGCGGATCGAAGGTATAGGTTAAGAAGTAACCGCACTCGACGGCCATCTTTTCCTGAACCATGGCATTGCCTAAGCCGCCACGGATACCCTGTTCCTGGCATGGGCAATAGCACATGATGAGGGAAGGACCATTGTAGGCTTCCGCTTCTCTCATGGCTTTGATGGCCATGGCTGGATCAGCACCCAACGAGATGGATGCGACATAGACATGATCATAGGCCATTGCGATCAGGCCGAGATTCTTCTTGGCTGTCTTCTTTCCGGAAGCAGCGAACTTGGCAATCTGACCGGTCTGAGAGGATTTGCTGGCCTGTCCACCCGTGTTGGAATACACTTCGGTATCCAGAACGAGGATGTTGACATCATCTTCACTGGCAATGACATGATCAAGGCCACCGAATCCGATATCATAGGCCCAGCCATCACCGCCGACAATCCAGACAGACTTGTCAAGAAGGTCGTTCTTCATGGCCAAGAGAGCCTTGATGCCTTCGCAGGAAGACTTCTCGATGAGATAGACCATCTTCGGAAGGATCTCACGGACATGAGCCTTGTTCTTGATGTTATTGAGGTAATCCGTCAGGACTTCCTTGAGTTCCTCTTCGACCTTATCCTGATTCTCGAGGATGATATTGCAGATGCGGCCAAGCTTCTGATCGGTCGCAAGTCTCATACCATAGCCATATTCGGCATTGTCCTCGAACAGGGAGTTGGCCCAAGCCGGACCTTCGCCCTTATTGTTGGTGATGAACGGAGTCATCGGCGTCGAGCCATTGTAGATGGAAGAGCAGCCGGTTGCGTTGGCAATGAGCATATCAGGGCCAAACAACTGGGAGGCAAGACGATAATATGGAGTTTCACCGCATCCAGCGCAGGATCCGGAGACTTCCTGATATGGCTTATAGAAAGCGACTTCCTTCAATGTTCCAGCCGGGAAGAAGCCCGTCTTCGGCTCGATCTGCTTGTAGAGAACATCGGCAGCGGCTTCATGATGGAATTCAGCCTTGGCATCGACCATCTTGAGAGCCTTATGGGCTTCCATGACCATCTTTCCGTTTTCGTCCTTGATGACATTTCCGTTTTCATCTTTCTTCGGAGTCATCTTGCCAGGGCACTGGTTGACGCACAAAGAGCATCCGACGCAGTTCATCGGAGAGACTTGGATACGGAACTTGAGTCCCTTGACATTCGGACCGCCCATCGCCGGAAGGACATCGCCCTTTTCTTCCTCAGGAAGCTTGGCAATATCTTCATCGTCGAGAAGGAAGGCACGGATGGTGGCATGTGGACAGACAAAGGCGCACTGGTTGCACTGGATACAATTTTCCTTGTCCCAGTGTGGAACACGGGCGGCATTGGCTCTCTTTTCCTTGAAGGTGACGTTGGGTTCCATCGTTCCATCTTCCAATTCCCACTTTCTGAATGTGGAAACTGGGAGGTTGTAGCCATCGAGGTTGTTGATGATGGCGATATAGCTATCCCAATAATCATCACCGGTCGGCTTGATATTGGAATTGTAGGTCAAAGAGGCCCATTCCGGATCAACTTTGACTTCTCTCAAGCCTTCGGTTCCGGAGTCGATGGCCTTGTAGTTGAGGTCGACGACATCCTGACCCTTCTTGGCATAGGTCTTGGCTGCGAATTTCTTCATCCAGGCATTGGCTTCATCATAGGGCATGATCTGTGGGTTGAGGTAGAAGAAGGCAGACTGGAGAATCGTATTGGTATGAGGACCCATACCGATGGCAAGAGCAATCTTGTTCGCATCGATGACAAAGAGTTTGGCATGCTTGTCAGCCAACTGCTTCTTCATACGATTCGGCATGGCTGCAGCGAGCTGTTCATCACTCATATTGGTGTTGAGAAGGAAGGTTCCGCCATCCTTGAGGCTGCTGACCATATCATATTTGAAGATATAGGAATCGACCGAGCAGGAGACGAAGTCCGCATTCTCGACATAGTAGGTCGAATGGATCGGAGTCTTACCGAATCTCAGATGTGATCTTGTGACACCGCCGGATTTTCTCGAATCGTAGGCGAAATAGGCCTGGGCATACTGATGGGTTTCATCGCCGATGATCTTGATGGAGGATTTGTTGGCGCCGACTGTACCATCCGAACCAAGTCCGTAGAAGAGGCAGGATGTATAGTCATGGGCGATCTTGTAGTCTTCATCCGCAGGGATGGAGAGATTTGTGACATCGTCTTCGATGCCGACCGTGAAGCCTGTCCATGTCTTTTCGGCATTCATGAAATCATAAACGCCCTTGATATGCTTTGGAGCTGTATCCTTGGAAGAAACGCCATAGCGTCCGCCAAGAACCTTGATGTCATTGCGGTTGCCCTGCTTGAGAGCGGCAAGAACATCCAGATAGAGAGGCTCGCCGATGGAACCAGGTTCCTTCGTACGATCCAAGACAGCGATGGTCTTGACACTGGCTGGCAAGCTGGCAAGAAGATGCTTTGTCGAGAAAGGACGATAGAGATAAACCTTCAAAACACCGACCTTTTCACCCTTGGCCATCAGATCATCCACGACTTCTGTGCAGGTTTCTGTGACAGAACCCATAGCGATGATGACTCTGGTGGCTTCTGGATCACCATAATAGACAAACGGAGCATAGCATCTGGAAGTGGCGTCGCTGACCTTCTGGAAATATTCGCAGGCCACATCGATGATGTGTTCCTCGTGAAGGTTCTGGGCTTCTCTTCCCTGGAAGGTGATATCGTCGTTTTCGGCACCGCCCTTGGTGACAGCATGTCCGTGTGGATTCAGGGCTCTCTTCTTGAAGGCCTTGACGGCTTCTTCATCAAGAAGGGACTTCCAGAATTCATCATTGATGAATTCGACATTCTGAATTTCGTGGGATGTACGGAATCCATCAAAGAAATGGATGACCGGAGAAGAAGATTTGATGGCGACAAGATGGGCAAGAGGAGACAAATCTGCAACATCCTGAACAGACTGCGAGCAGATCATGCAGGCACCAGTCTGACGGACAGCATAGACATCGCCATGATCGCCGAAGATTGAGAGTGAACGGCTGGCCAAGGAACGGGCAGCGCAATGCAAGACAATCGGCAATTCCTCACCGACCCATTTGTAGATGTTCGGAATCATGAGGAGCAAGCCCTGAGAGGCAGTATAGGTCGTAGCCAACGCACCGCCAGAGGCAGCACCATGAACCGCGCCAGAAGCACCCGCTTCGGATTGCATCTCCATGACTTTGACGATATCGCCAAAAGCATTCTTCATACCGGCAACAGCGTATTCATCGACATGTTCAGCCATCGGGCTGGACGGAGTGATTGGATAAATCGCAGCAACTTCAGTAAATTTGTAAGAACCTAAAGCAGCGGCTGTGTTTCCATCCACTGATTTCATTGAGAATTTCTCTTTTTCCATATACTTCCTCCAATATTAAAGTATTCTCTAGGTGTTATTATACCCTTTTTAGAAAGCGATTACTTCTATATTTTTCGATAAATGAGAAAATTCGAGGAAAAAAGGCGATTTTTCCCGATTCGAAAAGCGATACGCCGTCCATCAATCCAGGTGAAATCAAGACATTCACAGAGAATGTTCTATAGTTATCATCCAGTTCTTCGCTTCCAGAAAGTTGGAAAATGCAAATCATATGTTGTATTCGAACAGGGTGAGTGAAATGTTAAAGAGAAAAATAACATCTGAAATCGAAGATTGGCACCAAAACGGCACGACCGGACTCTTGATCGATGGTGCCCGACAGATTGAAAAAACAACCGTCATCGAAGAATATCTGACAAGCCATCAATTGAACTATATCGAATTCAACCTGCTCTCCAACAAACTTGCTTTGGAGGCTTTCAACACGGCAAGCGATGAAAAAACTGTTGCTCTGTCTATCCTCTCTTTCAGGAAAAGCGCTTGTCGAAGGTGAAACGATTTTCTTCATCGATGAAATCCAGGAAGCGGATGATGCCATCACGCCCATCAAGTTCCTCGTCCAGAATACGAAATACAAGTATATTTTTTCTGGTTCCCTGCTTGGAATCAAGATGCAGGATATCTTATCCATTCCGGTTGGTTTCATCTCTGTTCTTCAAATGTATCCGATGGATTTCGAGGAATTCAGCAAAGCCATCGGCGTATCTGATAAGACATTCGAATATCCAAGAGATTGCTTCACGAATCATCTAAAGGTGGATGACATCATCCATAAGCAAATGATGAATCTATTCAATACGTATCTTGTTGTCTGAGGTATGCCAAGGGCGGTTCAGATATTTGTGGAGACAAAGGATATTTATAGGGTCAATAAAGTATTGTCGGATATTGATTATGGCTATCGAGAAGATATCGACAAATATCAGAAGGATTCGAAATTATTGATTCAGGAGATTTATGACTTGATTCCCAGTGAACTGAACGCCCCGAACAAACGATTCATCCTGAAGAACCTGAACGAAAAAGCAAGGTTCTATCAGTATGAGGCTTCTTTTGCATGGCTGAAGAATAGCGGGGTCGGATTGTTTGTACACAATGTCGACAATCCTATCTATCCTTTGCTTGCAAGCAAGGAAAGGACACTTTTCAAACTCTTTTTAAGCGATGTCGGTTTATTGACCTATAGGCTCTTCAATGGAAATCAGGCAGAGATTCTCAATGGAAATACAACGCTGAATTATGGTGCCATCCATGAAGCGGTCACTGCCTAGGAACTCAAGAGCCATGGCTTCGATCTATACTACAACAGCGATAAGATACGCGGTGAAATCGACTTTTTGGTTGAACTGGAAAATTCCGTGGTTCCCATCGAAATCAAGAGCGGAAAAGACTATAAAAGACATTCTGCACTCAACCAACTGATGAACAATCCGGATTTCAATTACAAAAAAGGCTATGTTTTCTGCAATCAGAATGTCGAATCCAATCATGACAAGATCACCTATTTGCCAATCTACATGATTGATTTTGTCTCGAAACCACAAACCCGTCGAGAGCAGATTATCCGTCTCGATATTTCCAATCTTATATGAAAAATTCTGTTTATACTGCGCAGTTTTTCAGTTTTGAGTAAAATTGCGCAGTATAGATAAAGAAAAAGAGTTGAAATCAATGAATGAGTGGAGTATCATATGAACAATACTTCATATGAAAGGAGGCTCATTTATGTCCGAATGTGCATGCGCCGAAGAAAAAGAAGAGGAAGAAGAGAAGAGCGAAAAGATCAAGAACATCGTTCTATTGATTTGGGGTGTCCTCTGCCTTGTCATCGCCTTCATCCTGAACAAGGTCGATCCGAACTTCAATGAAATCACATGGGAAGTCTTCTCGAATCCCGATTTCTATACATCCCTCTCCTTCTATTCCTTCCTTCTATATACAATCGGATATATCCCTCTCATCCTCTCGACATCCAAGGAATGCATCGAGGAAATCAAGGAAGGAAATATCCTCAATGAAAATACGTTGATGATCATCGCCACATTGGGTGCCTATTTCATCAATGAATATCCAGAAGCCCTGTTCGTCATTCTCTTCTCCATCATCGGGGAGACTCTAGAAGACTATGCGACAGAAAAATCCGAGAAATCCATCAAGAGCCTTGTCAATGACATGCCCTTATATGCCCACCTCGTCAGGGAAGACAAGACGATTGAGGAGAAGAATCCAGAAGATCTCAAAGTCGGTGACATCATCGAAATCCGTCCCGGAGAGAAAGTCTCTGTCGATGGAAAAATCATCAGTGGGTCATCCTCCTTCGATCTTTCGAGCATCAATGGCGAATCCCTGCCAAAGGAATACAAGGAAGGCGATTTCGTCTATTCCGGAAGCATCAACCTGAACTCCGTTGTCCTGGTCGCAGTCGAAAAGGAATTCAAGGATTCCACTTTGACGAAGATCATGGATCTCGTCGAAAACCAACAGGCAAAGAAGGCCAAGACAGAGAAATTCATCACCAAATTCGCCAAGATCTATACCCCAATTGTCATGCTCATTGCCGTGTTGGTCTTCCTCATCGGCATGATGGTCTCCTCCTGGTCATGGCAGAACGGAGGAAGAGATTGGCTCTATAAGGCCTTATCCATTTTTCTCATCTCCTGCCCCTGTTCTCTTGTCATCGCTGTTCCGATCACCTTCTTCTCCACCATCGGCTGCGGAAGCAAATACGGAATCCTCATCAAAGGGTCTGTCAATATCGAAGATATGGCTCATGCAAAGACGATTTTCTTCGACAAGACCGGAACACTGACTGAAGGAAAATTCGTTCTTATGAACAAGGTCGATGAAAAGAATCTTCTCCTGGCTGCAAGCCTGGAAGCAAAGTCCACACATCCTTTGGCTATCGCCATCACAGATGCCTATTCAGGAGAGAAAGAAGATGTCGAGCAGTTCGAAAACATCCCAGGTCTTGGAATAAAAGGTGTCATCGATGGAAAGACATACTGCATCGGAAACAAAGCCCTGATGGAAAAATGCCACGTTATGAATTTCAAGGAAGAGGAGACACCCTACAAAGCCCTCTATCTCGGAATAGAAGATGGCGAATTCCTCTCCGCCTTCATCGTTGCGGACAAGATCAAAGACACCGCCAAAAAGACGATTTCCGATCTGAAGAACGAGGGTTTCGAGAAAACCTGTATGCTCTCGGGCGATGATGAAAAAATCGCCAAGGAAGTCGGCAAGGCCATCCTTCTTGATGAAGCCCTTGGCAATCTTCTTCCCGATGAGAAACTGAAAAAAGTCGAAGAACATGTCAATCAGAAAGAAGGCGTCTGCTATGTCGGAGATGGCATCAATGATTCGCCATCCCTTCTTGCGAGCGATGTCGGCATCGCCATGGGTGCTTTAGGCAGCGATGCTGCCGTAGAAGCCAGCGATATCGTCATCATGGATGATGATTTAGCCAAAGTGGCTGAAGCAAAAAGACTGTGCAAGAAATCCCTTCTTACAGCCATCAGCGTCATCAGCATCTCGATTCTTCTGAAATCCGTCTTCATGGTCCTGGTCCTGACTGGCGTCCTTGGAAAATTCGCAATGATCGTCTCCGGACTCAGCGATACCGGCGTCATGATTGTCTGCGTTCTTGTCGCCTTGAGTATGCTCTTCTACAAGCCGAAATATCTTTCGAAAAGAAACTGATTCGAAAAAAGGTCTCTACACATGCTAGAGGCCTTTTTCTTTTCGATCCTGATAAAGTTTTTCGTCTTTTTCGGAAACGTGTTCCAATCCCGTCTTGAAGAGATCCTTGATGTGATTGTCCGTGAGCATATAGACAATCGACTTTCCATCTCTTCTGGTCGTGACGATGTCGTGTTGGCGAAGGATGGCAAGCTGATGGGAGACTCTCGACTGGGACATGCCTAAGATTTCTGCGATATCATTGACGCAGAGTTCATACTGGGAAAGAAGGGAAATCAGAATCAGCCTTGTCTTATCTCCGAAAAGAGAATAAAAGGAAGCCAGGCTTTCAAACGAATTGTTCGAGAGCATATGGTCTTCAATCGACTGGATTTCCTTTGGTGTTTTCTTTGTTTTTTCCATGGTGTTTTCATTATACACCTTTTTTCACCCTGTTTGTCCCTCTTTCCTTTTTCTCCGTATACATATCCGCATCTCCTCTCTTCGTGCCTCTAAACGGCTAAAAGGGGTTTCTTTTAAAGTATATATTATATATAATATATATGTTTTTTGTTTTTTCGATTCATGGGAGGATTAACATGAAAAAAATCGATTCATCCATCTACATCAAAGGGGAATATATCACCCTAGGCCAGCTTCTCAAATTTCTCGATCTTGTTTCCACGGGAGGAGAAGAAAAACTCTTTGTTTCCACCCATGACATCACCTTCAATGGGGAAAAAGAAAACCGACGTGGAAAGAAGCTTCGTGATGGCGATGTTCTCACCATCGATGGCGAAGAATACAAGATATGTTTGTCAAAAGATTGATTCTTCAGAATTTCAGAAATTACGAGCATCTCGATATCACGTTTCCACTGAAAAGAATCTACATCACCGGATGCAATGGAACCGGAAAAACGAACGTCCTTGAAGCCATCCACTACTTGTCCATGGGAAGAAGCTTTCGAAAAGCCGATGACCAGGATCTGATCCAGAAAGGATTTCCACAGGCCAGCATTTATCTCGAATTCCATTCTGAGAAGGACGAGAAAGATCATACCCTATCCTGCATCCTGTCAAAAGAAAAGAAAATCTTTGCCTATGATGACGAGAAAGTCAAATCACTCTCTTCCATCCTAGGAAAGCTCATCGATGTGTATTATGAGCCGAACCTCGTTTTCTTCTTCCGAGCGGAACCCGAACAGAGAAGAAGACTTCTCGATGAGACCTGTTCCCAGTTATCCAGCCAATATCTCTACGCCATCTCGCGATACAAGAAACTGCTCAAAGAAAGAAACGCGGCACTCCAGCAGAACTATGATAACGACGTCATCCTCGCCTATCGAAACCAGCTCATCAACTTGTCCTATCGAATCGTCAAAGATCGAAAGGACATCATAATGAGTCTCTCGAAAAGAACGAGCGAAAACTACAATTCGCTCTTCCAGGAGGAAAATCGTTCCTTCATTCTCACCTATAAGACATCCTGCCCCCTCGATGATGACCAGGAAAGCTATGTGAAGAATGCCATCGAGCTGTTCGAGCGTTCGAAATCGCTTGAGAATATGCGAAAAACGACCTTGATCGGTCCACACCGCGATGATCTGATCGGATGCCTGAACGGAAATCCGATTTCCGAATACGGAAGCCAGGGAGAAAACAGAATCGCCTCTTTGAGTCTGAAATTATCCATCCTCGATCTCTTCAGCCAAAGACTCAGCACAAGGCCGATTCTTCTTCTTGATGACATCACATCCGACCTCGATGAAAAGAGATGCCAGAATCTGCTTTCTTGCATCAATAGAGAAAACCAGCAAGTCTTCATCACGGGAACGAAAATTCCTGAAGGCTTCCTTGATTACCAGATTTATACGAGTGATGGGAAAACACTATCACAGAAAGGAAAAGAAGAATGAGCGACGAAAAACAACTCACAGAAGAGGAAATCCGTGCGGCAGAACGTGCGAAGATCTATGAAAAGCAGCAGGCCAAGATCGCCAAGGTAGCGGCCGATGAGAATATCGGCCCCAAGCCGGATAAGCCGGAAGCCAAAAAGGTCACCGAAGAACCAAAGGAAGAAAATTTTGAGGAACAGCACGTCGACCACATCGACCTCGACCAGGCGACCGAAGAAAAGAAGATGAAGGCCAAGGACGATTACACCGGCGCCGATATCGAAATTCTTCAGGGCTTGGAGGCTGTCCGTCAGCGTCCTGGCATGTACATCGGAACCACTTCGAGCCGTGGTCTTCACCACCTTGTCCGAGAAGCCGTCGACAATGGTGTCGATGAAGCCTTGGCGGGATTCTGCAAGCACATCAAGGTCACCATCCTTCCTGGAACCGCAGAAAATCCCATCAACCGCTGCCGCATCGAAGATGATGGCCGCGGTATTCCCTGCGATATAAACAAGACGACCGGTGTTTCCACCGTCGAGACCGTCTACACCATTTTGCATGCCGGCGGAAAATTCAACGACAAGACCGGATACAAGATTTCCGGTGGTCTCCACGGCATCGGTGTCAAGGCCGTCAACGCTTTGTCGACGAAAGTCGATGTCACGGTCTGCCGTGATGGAAAAGTCCATCAGATTCATTTCAAGGACGGCGGCCATACCATCGCCCCTGGCTTGGTCGTGACAGGCGACTGCCCGATTGAAAAGACCGGCACGAGCGTCGAATTCACACCAGACCCGCTCATCTTCAAAGAGACGACCACCTTCGATTTCTCCACCATTGCCACCTACTTAAGACAGACTGCCTATCTGACCAAAGGCGTCGATATCACCATCGAGGATGTCCGTGATCCAAGCAATATCCAGCATGCGCACTATTGCTTCAACGGCGGCATCATCGAATATGTCAGCTATATCAACCAGGAAAAAGACAAGGTCTTCGAAGAGATTCCCTACGTCAACGGCGCTTCCACCGTTCAGACAGGCGGATTGGATGTCAAGCCGACAACCGTCATCGTCGAAGCGGCTTTCCAGCCGACAAGAAGCGGTATCCTCAACATGTCGAGCTTCTGCAACAACATCCGAACCACCGGTGGCGGAACCCATGAAGAAGGTTTCCGTTTGGCCATCGGAAGAGAACTCAACAGCTATTTCCGTTCCAAGGAATGGCTGAAGCAGAATGATGAGAATTTCCGTTCCGAGGACTGCCTGGAAGGCTTGACCGTCGTGCTGAGCGTCAAGCACACCAATCCACAGTATGAAGGACAGGTCAAGGACAAGCTCGGAAATGACGAAGTGAGAAAGATCACCTCCTCCATCGTCGGCGATTTCCTCAAGGAATGGCTCATGGAGCATCCAAAGGAAGGAAAGGCCTGGTTTGACCGCGTCGTTTCCGCCTTCAAGGGAAGAAAAGCCGCTGAAAAGGCGCGCGCCCAGGCGCAGGGAAAACTCTCTGCCGGTGCGGGATTGCCGGATAAATTGACCGACTGCATCTCGAAGGATCCGAAAGAGAGAGAACTCTTCATCGTCGAGGGTAATTCCGCAGGCGGTACCGCCGTCCAGGGAAGAGATGCCAGAACACAGGCCATCCTTCCTCTGCGAGGCAAGATTCTCAATGTCGAAAAGGCACAGGCTACCCGTATTGAGAAAAATGCCGAAATCTACAACATGGTCACGGCCATCGGAGCCGGACAGGGCGAGCAATTCGATGTCAGCAAGATCAAATACGACAAGGTCATCATCATGACCGATGCTGATGTCGACGGTTCCCACATCCGTATCCTCTTGATGACATTCTTCTATCGTTTCATGAAGCCTCTCGTCGAGACAGGCCATCTCTATATCGCCCAGCCACCGCTTTACCGTCTGACCTATCAAGGACACCACTACTATGCCTTCAATGATGAGGAACTCGATGAGATCAAAGCAAAGCTTCCGCTCAATGCCCGTTACGCCCTTCAGCGATACAAAGGTTTGGGTGAAATGGACGCAAGCCAATTGGATGAGACGACAATGGACAAAAATCATCGACGTATGCTTCAGGTCACCATCGAGGATGCCCAGGAAGCAAACGATGCCCTAATCGACCTCATGGGCGAAAACGTCGAGCCGAGAAAAGACTACATCACATCCAATGCCAAATTCGTTAAGAATCTGGATATCTAAAGGAAAGGAGATTGCACAAAATGGCAGATGAAGAAAAAAACAATCTAAATCCTGAAGAACAGGATGAGACAGCATCCCAGGACGAATCCGAATTATCTGACAAGGAAGTCGCTGAAAAGAAGGGCGATGGCATCATCGGTCTTCAGGAAGGCATCGTTGCCGGTATCACACCGGACGAATTCGGTGCCGAGATCAAATCCTCCTTCCTTGATTATGCCGTCTCCACATTGACAAGCCGTGCCATCCCGGATGCACGTGATGGCATGAAGCCTGTTCAGAGACGTATCATCTACGACATGTGGGAAATGGGCGTCACACCGGATAAGCCCTTCAAAAAATCCGCCCGTGTCGTCGGTGACGTCATGGGTAAATACCACCCACATGGCGATTCTTCCATCTATCTGGCCATGTGCCGCATGGCGCAGGATTTCGCCATGCGCTACACCCTTGTCCAAGGACACGGAAACTTCGGTTCCCAGGATGGCGACGAACCCGCCGCGTCCCGTTACACCGAAGCGAGATTATCCAAAATCGCCTTGGAAATGACCAAGGATATCGAAAAGAACACCGTTCCTTTCATCGACACCTATGATGCCGATGGCAAGGAACCGACCGTTCTTCCCTCGAGATTCCCAAACCTCCTCTGCAATGAATCCTCAGGTATCGCTGTCGGTATGGCAACATCCATTCCTCCGCACAACCTCACAGAAACCATCTCCGCCGTCCAGGCCTTGATCAAAAAGCCGGATATGGAAGTCGATGAGATGATGCAGATCATCAAAGGTCCTGATTTCCCCGGTGGTGGCATCATCATGGGAAGATCCGGCATCCGAAACTACTTCCTCACCGGAAGAGGTTCGGTCAAAGTCAGAGCCAAATACATCACCGAAGAAAAGAATGGCCATACGGAAATCATCTTCAAGGAACTTCCCTATATGGTCAACAAGCGGGACCTCGCCAAGAAGATCGTCGAACTTGCCGATAGCAAGACAATCGATGGCATCGCACAGGTTGCCGACTATTCCTCCCAGAAGATGGGAACCCACTTCGTCGTCGCCCTGAAGAAAGGTGCCAGCGAAGCTCTTGTCCTGAATCATCTTTTCCACTATACCGCCTTGCAGTCCAACTTCCCGGTCAATATGCTTGCCCTAGACAACGGAACGCCAAAAATTCTGTCTATGAAGCAGGCTCTTCAAATCTATATCGACCATCAGAAGAACATCATCCGCAGAAGAACCCAATACGATCTAGCCAAGGCCTTGGCAAGAATCCATATTTTGGAAGCCATCCTTCTTGTTGCCGATGCCATCGACGAGACCGTCCACATCATCCGTTCATCCAAGACCTATGAAGAAGCCCAGTCTCGCTTGATCGAAAGATTCTCCTTTGACGAAGTCCAGTGCAAAGCCATCTTGGATATGCCGCTTAGAAGATTGACCGGCTTGGAGCAGGATAAATACCTCAATGAGAAAGCGGGTCTTGAAGAAGATTGCAAGCACTACAACGACATCTTGAGCAACGAGACCGTCTTGGAAGATACCTTGATTCTCGAACTCGATGAAATCAAAAAGAAATACGGTGACAGCAGAAGAACCGAAATTGCCGACTATGATCTGGATGAGAATGATGAAGACCTCATCCCGAACAAGGAAATCCTCATCTTCTTGACGAAGGGCGGATACATCAAGAGAGTCGACCCGAGTGAATTCCGTGTCCAGAACAGAGGCGGAATCGGTGTGCAGGGAATGAAGACGAAGAGCGATGATGACATCAAGATTCTCCGTCATTCCAAGACCAAGACCGATGTTCTCTTCTTCACGAACCTCGGAAGAGTCTATCACTGCCGTGGCTATCAGATTCAGGAAGGAAGCCGTACCTCCAAGGGTATCCCGATTGTCAACCTCCTCAAGCTGATGGACAAGGAAGAAGTCACCGCCATCATTTCCATGGATGACTATTCGGAGAATTCCTACCTCTTCTTCGCCACGAAGAAGGGCGTTGTCAAACGTTCTCCAGCCAGTGAATTCGAAAACATCAATGTCAACGGCAAGATTGCCATCGGCCTCAGAGAAGATGATGAACTGCTCGATGTCCGTCATACAAACGGCGAAGCGATTGTCTCCTTAGGCTCCAGCGAAGGAAAAGTCTGCTCCTTCAATGAAAATGATGTCCGCTGCATGGGCAGAACGGCCAGCGGTGTCAAGGGCATCGAATTGGCCGAAGGCTGTGAAGTTGTCGGACTTGTCACATCCTTGGATGGAAACAAGATCTTCTCCTTGAGCGAAAACGGCTATGGAAAGATCACCGACGTGCACGAATACCGCATCACATCCCGTGGTTCGAAGGGTGTCCGTACCCTCAAGACCACCGAAAAGAATGGTGGCTTGTGCGTCATCCGCAATGTCCAGGGCGATGAAGATATCATGATCATCACGTCCCAGGGCACAACCATGCGTACTTCCTTGACCCAGTTCAGGGAAATGAGCCGCAATACCGTCGGTGTCAAAGTCATTTCCTTGAGAGGAAAGGAAACCATCTCCTCTGTCTCTGTCCTTCCTTCCGAAAAAGAACTCGAAGCCACAGAGTCGACGGAGGAATCCCAGGCAGAAGAAGAAAAGATTCATCAGAATGAAGAAAAAGCCCTTGAGGAGCTTCTCAAGAGAGCCGAAAATCCAAGCGACGATCCAAACGAAGAATAAATAAATAGCCCTCTTTCATGGGCCGAATGTGAATATGTACCAATATTTCCTAGGATATGACTATTATCAGCTCAAGCATTCGTTCAGCTATGTTTCCCGAGCAGCATTGGCAAGCTATCTGAAAAGAAACAACATCAGCTACACCTTCAACATCAACGACAATTTCAGAGAAGCCATTGTCCCCTCGGGCATAGACTACTTTTCCTTTTACGCTGCCTTGCAGAAAAAGAAGGATATCAAGGTCAATGTCATTGCCAATAGCAATATGTCGGATTTCCAGTTCAAGAGAACGAAAAAGGGACCGCAGCTGACACTTTCGCTCGATGCCATCAACTATTACCGGAAAGCCGATTGCCTGCTCACCACCTTCCCTTCCCAGGAAGAACTTATCCACAAGAATGGGATTTCGACAAAGATCGCAAGACTCCCCATCTTGGCCAATGACCTGACCTCCTCTCTATCACAGAATCAGAAGGATGCCTTCCTAAGGCATTACCGGCTTCAGGGAAATCGGGAAATCATCATTTCCTATGGCATCGTCACAAGCAAGGATACCATCATGGAGATCCGTGCCATCGCCAGAAACACACCCGAGAAGGATTTCCTCTTCTTCGGGGAAATCGCCAAGGAAGCCCTGCGGCAGACCCTCTTCGAATCCATCACCCAGCCAGGCAATCTTCATTTCTTCCGTTCCCTTCCTGAAGAACTCTATCCTTCCTTCCTCTATCACACCTCCCGGCTTCTTCTGGTGGGAGACTATCTGTGCTTCCCACAGATCATGATCGACTGCATTTTCCACAACATTCCCATCATCACCTACAAGATGTCCGGATTCGAAGAGATCCTCAATGAGAACGACACCTGTGTCACGAAGCTCTATTCCTCTCTTTATGAAGCCATCTACAAGCCAATCAACCAGGAAAAGATTCTGAATGCCAAAAAGACGTTGGAAAAGTTTCAAGCCTTGAATACAAGTACAGAAAAGACTACAATTTTGTAGACAATAAAGGAGACATAAAACATGCTCGATGTCAAATATGTAATCGATAATCTGGATGAAGTCATCGAAAGATTATCCACAAGAACCGGCGATTTCTCTTATTTACGTGAACTCCCGGAATTAGACAACAAACGTAAACAATGCATCATCAAGGGAGATGCCCTGAAAGCCGAAAGGAATGCCCAGTCCAAGAATATCGGAAAGCTCAAAGCACAGCACAAGGATGAAGAAGCCAAGGCCCTGATGGAGAAAATATCCTTCGACAAGGAAGAGATGGCCCGTCTGGACAAGGAAAGAGAAGAGGCTGAAGAGCAGATTCGCGAGATGATGCTCAAGACCCCGAACCTCCCGGACAAGTCCCTTCCGATCGGAACCGATGACAGCTTCAACCGTCCCGAGAAATTCTATTCCAAGCCGACGACCTTCAACTTCAAGCCGAAGGCCCATTGGGAAATCGGTCAGTCGTTAGGTGGATTTGATGTCGACCGTGCCGCCAAGGTCACCGGATCGAGATTCACCTTCTATATGGGTGCATTTGCCAAACTGGAAAGATCGGTCGCTGCCTTCATGCTGGATACCCATGTCCAGAATGGCTTCACCGAAGTTCTTCCGCCCTACTTGGTCAACACGGCATCCCTGACAGGAACAGGCCAGCTTCCGAAATTCGCTGACCAGGCCTACATGACCAACAACACCGGCGAAGAATACTGGCTGATTCCGACCGCTGAAGTTCCGGTCACCAACCTCTATCGCGATGAGATTCTCTCCGCTGATGATCTTCCGAAGAGATTCTGCGCCTATTCTTCCTGCTTCCGTGCCGAAGCCGGTGCCGCTGGAAGAGATACCAGAGGCATCATCCGTCAGCACCAGTTCCAGAAAGTCGAAATGGTCAAGTTCTCCTTGCCAGAGCATTCCTTCGAAGAACTCGAAAGCATGGTCGAAGAAGCCGAAAGAATTCTCGAACTGCTCAAGCTCCCCTATCGCAGAGTCTGCCTCTCCACAGGCGATGTCGGATTCTCTGCCGCCAAGTGCTACGATGTCGAAGTCTGGATGCCTTCCTACAATGACTATGAGGAGAAAGATGGACTTTGGGTTTCCAAGACCGATGTCTACAAGGAAATCTCTTCCTGCTCCAACGATACCGACTATCAGGCAAGACGTATGAACATCCGCTTCAAGAGAAGCAAAGATGCCAAGACAGAATATGTCCACACACTGAACGGATCTGGCCTTGCTGTCGGAAGAACCGTCGCCGCCATCATCGAAAACTACCAGAACGAAGATGGTTCCATCACCGTTCCGGAAGTCCTGCGTCCTTATATGCATATGGACGTCATTAAGTAAAAAACAAAGCCAAATGAAAAACCTATCCGCCAGACCGTGCATTCTTCGGTTGAGCCGATAGGTTTTTTTCTTATTCTTTTCGGATGCTTCCTTTTTTGGAATGGACGCGGATGGAACCGCCCTGGGTTTTGACGAGTGCCTTGGCATAGTCGATGGCTTCCTGCTGGGTGAAGAAAGTCTTGATGGCCTTCTCTCCATTGGCAAGTCGGACCTGCCATGTTCCAGAAAGAGCGTGACGAGAGATATGATAGACTCTGGCTCCATTCTTATATCTGTTGTTCGGACGGGTCGCAGCCAGATTCATCGTGGATGTCTTTCTTGCCTTCTTCTTCACCTTCTTGGTGACGACATGAATCGTTCCTGTCTCAGAGGAGAAGGTCTCCCGGACCTCTTTGGTATCCCCATCGATCTTGATTTCCTGAACATCCTTTCCCTCTGGGATGTGTCCGTTATCGACATGTGCGATGATCTTATCATCGAGTATAGTCTCCTCGACCTGGGTGACATGCGGATTCTGCTGCTGGACAACCGGTGCCGAATAGACTTCGATTCCTTCGTCATCATCATATCCGCGGAGGACATGCTGGAAGAAATGATTGAGGAAATAAAGAAGAAGGCTGGCTAGAAGCGTCACCAGAACAAAGATACCCACAATCAGAAGAATATGCCATGTCTTGTCATCCTTGATCATATTATACCAATCATAGTTGATTGACGAATCTTCATTTTTGATTCCGACAAACTTGTATTCATAGTTGAAGAGATAGAACAATCCATAGAGAATCACCGGAAGAAGAGAGAAGAAGGTATAGCGGAATTTCAGGGATGGCTCATTCTCAAAGAAGATGAAATTCACGATGGCAAGAAGAGGAATGATGAAATGGAAGAAGAGGTTATAGGAAGAATACAAAGAGAAATATCCTTCCTGATTCATCATGGCTCTCGGAGCCAGATAGCAGGCAACCGTCATCGCTGTCAGGAAAAGAGAAACGATGGAAACGAATTTCAGGACCATCACCCATTCCTTGACACGATTTTCCTTCTTGATGAAGGAGACAAGCTGGAAGATGAAAATAAGAAAGGAAGTGATGCCGACAAAAAGATTGCTCAAAACAGTGAAGTACAAAAGAGAAGAGACTCCGCTTGCCTGATAGGCTCCATCCCCAGATGAGACAAACATCATGATCCATGCCACAAAGGATAGAACCGTGATGGTGATATTCAGACCCATCGATATGATATGCATTGCTTTTTGTTTCATGACAACCCTCCTATTCGAAAAATCAACGAGTACTATTATAATGGAAAGGATATGAATATCAGACAAGTTTCTTTACAAGATTTGCAAGTCCTTTGTGAAATCGATTACCATGCATTCTCCAAGAATAGGGAAGACTCCAAAAAGAAGATCAGAAAAAGGATTCTCAATCCTTCTTCTCTTTTTCTCGGCTTGGAAAAAGGAAGTAGACTAGTTGCCTTCGTCTATGGAGAAGAGATGCCTTCCTTTCTTTCCGAAAGAAGAAAAAAGAAGGATTTCTTCTTTCTTTTCTCTTTGGCCTGTGAGAAAAAAGAAAGAGGGAACGGCTATGGCTCTCTTCTTTTGAAGGAATTCGAAAAAGAAATCAAAAAGAGAGGGAAAAAGGGTATACTCTTACTCTGTAGGAAACCTCTTCTTTCCTACTATGAAAGACACGGATATCAGAACGAAGGTCTCTTCGTTGTCGATTCAAAAGGACAAGACTGGTATCTCAATAGAAAAGAAATCGAAAAGGAGAAGAACATGAAAATCGCAGTGTATTTAGGCTCGAATTCCGGCTCAGACAAAAGAATCGAAGAAGAAACAGCACTTCTCGGAGAATGGATTGGAAAGAATCACCACACGCTTGTGTATGGCGGAAGCAATGTCGGACTGATGAATACGATCGCTTCCTCGACAAAGAAGAACGGCGGAAAAGTCATCGGTGTCGAACTGAAGAAATTCTACGATGAAGGAAATTCCTTTTCGGATTGCGATGAATTCTATGTGACAAATACACTTTTGGAAAGAAAAGAGAAAATGATGTCTCTTTCCAACGCCTTCATTGCTCTTCCAGGCGGCTATGGCACCTTGGATGAAATTTCAGAGATCATCTGCCAGGATAAGCTAAGCAAGGAACACAAGACCATCATCCTTCTCAACATCGATGGCTTCTATGATGATCTGATGCACCAATTCGATAAGATGGTCAGTTTCGGATTCCTCCATATGGAAGAAAGAAACCGAATTCATTTCCTCAATAGCGTACAGGATCTCGACTCTCTTTTCTGACAAACAAAAAACTCTTCCTGATGAATGGAATGGACCCTCATCGCGAAGAGTTTTTTTATTCTGCTTTAGAAATACGAGATCGTCTCCGTCGGGAAGGAAGAGAACGGGCGTTTCTTCTGCATGCAACGGACGAGCAGTTGTAGTTCCTTCTCGCTTTTCTGCCAAAGCACATAATAGAATTTCTCAATCGGGCGATAGATGACAATCAGATTTGCCTTGGAAAGAGATTTTCCATCCTTGTCGAAGGTCTCCAAGGTCATCGTATCCACATCATATTCCTGATGGTTCTTGATCGCCATATGGCGAAGATCGCCTGTGGAAATCTGATAGGTCTTCTTCAGGGTCTCTCCATCGGATTTATCCGAAAAGACAACCTTGTCGATCAATTTGACAGCTTTCTCCGGCTTGAATGGAGAAGACGTATGATTGCATTTGTTCCATAAATACGAGACGACATCCTCACACGAGAGAAGATTCGTTTTTGTGATGTATAAATCATCCTGTTCCTGTTTTTCTTCCATATACTTTCCACCTGTATGCTTATAGGAAAATTATAGCAATTTCATTCAAAAAGAAAAAGACCGAAAGAAATTTCTCTCGGCCTGAAAATGGAATATTTTAAACTACATCAGCTTCATGAACAGTTCCTTGACCTGTTCATGGCTGGCTTCTCTCGGATTTCCAGGATAGCACGCATCCTTCAAGGCATCGCGGGAAATATTGTCGAGATCTTCCTTCTTTATTTCTGGGCACTTATCCGGAATACCGACATCATTGCCAAGTTTCTTGACGGCAGCGATGGCTGCGGCACGATATTCTTCCTTGCTCATCTTCTCCACGCCTTCAACTCCTAAGGCGATAGCGATATCCTTGTATTTGGTTCCAGAGACCGGCGCATTGAACTCCATGGCAATCGGAAGAAGCATGGCGCAGGCCTTTCCATGCGGAATGTCATAATAGGCAGAAAGCGTATGAGCCATGGCATGATCGATACCCAATCCGACATTGGAGAATCCCATGCCGGCGATATACTGACCCAAAGCCATTCCTTCTCTTCCATCCGGTTCATTGTTGCAGGCGGCTCTCAGGTTCTTTCCGATGATTTCAATGGCCTTGATGTGGAACATATCCGACATTTCCCAGGCACCTTTGGTGATATAGCCTTCGATGGCATGCGTCAGGGCATCCATGCCAGTGAAGGCGGTCAATCCCTTGGGCATCGAAGCCATCATGTCCGGATCGACAAAGGCCACGACTGGAATATCATGGACATCGACACAGACGAATTTTCTCACCTTCTCCACATCGGTGATGACATAGTTGATGGTGACTTCCGCAGCAGTTCCAGCGGTGGTCGGAACAGCGAAAATCGGAAGGCAAGGCTTCTTTGTCGGGGCGACACCCTCTAAGGAACGGACATCGGCGAATTCCGGATTGGTGATGATGATACCGATGGCTTTGGCTGTATCCATCGAGGAACCACCGCCGATGGCAATCAAAAAGTCGGCCCCGGCCTTCTTGCAGGCTTCAACACCATTGAGGACATTGTCAATGGTCGGGTTCGGCTTGATATCCGTGAACATCTCATAGGCGATTTTGGCCTCATCCAAAAGGGACGTCACTTTCCCAGTGACACCGAACTTGACCAAAGAAGGATCAGAACAGACCAATGCTTTCTTGAATCCACGGGCGAGGGCTTCCGGAACAACGTTCTCGATGGCACCATGTCCATGATAAGAAATCTCATTCAAAACAAAACGATTTGCCATATAGGTTGGCTCCTTTCATTTTCATTCCCACTATTATACAAGGAAAAATGTGCGATGTAACCTCTTACTTTTCGTGTAGATGATTTTGAAATTCGATCATCCGGGCAAAAGAAAAAGAACAGAAACAATCACAATCAATCATTTCTGTTCTTCTCTATTTTATTCCGCTTTCTCTTCTTTCTTTTCTTCAATCGTTGGATCCTTCTTTGTGGAATTGATGTAGATTTCTCCAAAGATGAAAGAGGCAAGCAAGAAGGAAACAACAAGGGCGATGCCAGCAACCATGAAATTGCTGATATGTCCGCTGATCGTTCCCATGTTCGATTCTGCCACTGTGATGACATTCTTGTTGCTCATCAGATAGGTCTTTCGATATAAGGCACTCACCGAAGCATTGTCCTTTTTCATCTGCGCACTGAGATTGGTCAGTTTTTCCTTGAAGGAGACACAATTCTTCTTCCATTCCTCATCAGCATGATTCAGTTTGTAGAGATAGGTATCCGTGGATGTATCTTCCATGATGGTCGCATAATTTCCCGTGATTGTCACGGTGTATCCGATATTGTTCATCTCGGTGATGATGTTGTCTCTCTGATTGGACAAAACGACAATCTCAGCGGAATATTTGACAATCAGATCACTGATATCATCCGTTGGATTCTTGATGGCTGTCAGAGAATCAACTTGGGACTGATCGACAGAGATAGTCGTCAGGATCTGATTGAGCTGATACTGATAGGAACTGCTGAGGTTCTTGTATTCATCAATCTTGGATTGCACTTCCTCATCGGTGCCCTTTCCGATATTCACATATTTGTTGTTGATCAATTCACCCATGACACCCGAGAAAGCCTGATTGGTATAATACGAGGAAAAAATGGAATGATAGGTATTCAAGGTCTGTCCATCCACAGAGAAGGTTCCCGTGAAGAGTTCGCTCATTTTCGAGAAGAGATTCTCAATCTTGCTATACTGCTGATTCAGAGCCGTGATCCAAGTATTGAAATCATAGCTTTCGAAATTGGTCGAATCGGCAGGCAGGACACTTTCGATGTTATAGGAATTGATGGCATTGGCGGCTCTTTCTTCCTCACAGTCGATCAAGGCTGCGATGAATTTCCTTGCATCGGCTTCTGAATGGAAAGCCGAGGGATTCGTCGTCAAGACATAGTTTGTGTCCGATACTGTCTCGACATTGTTGACGGTCACCATCTTCGGCTGAAGAGAGAAAGCGGAATTCATCTTCAATGTCTCATAATCATAACTCTGGAAGGTCTCATTCTCAGAAATGACCTTGTTGATGTTGTCTTTGGAAATCAGATCCGTATAGGAGAATGAATTGCCATCCAGATACGCAGTCTTCTTTTCATTCAAGGCAAGAGAAAGACTGATATTGGTTGTCATGACTTCTCTTCGGGGATTGAGGATGAATTTTGATCCCAAAAAACCGGCGATCGTGCAGCATACGGTGATGCCAAGCAGCCAGTACTTATATTTCGCGATGCCCTTTCCATAGGAAGCGAAGGTCAGATGATTTCCATTCCGATTTTGGCTTCCATTCTGTATGACAATGATTTTATTCTTGTTTTCTTCCATGACAAAATCTCCTCAATCTTCAATTGATACATCATTTTAGCACAGATAAGGAAAAACACCAAAAAAGGGATGGAAACCATCTGGTTTCTGCACCCCTTTTCATTCTGCTTATCGAGAGACTGGATTAGTAATCCATTCCGCCCATTCCGTTGCCAGCGGCAGCCGGAGCTTCCTTCTTCGGAAGTTCAGTGACAACCGCTTCGGTTGTGATGAACAGGGAAGAAATGCTTGCGGCATTCAAGACAGCGGTTCTGGTGACCTTGGTTGGGTCGATGATGCCCGCATCCATCATATCGATCCACTTGCCAGTCTTGGAATCGAATCCAAGTTCGCTCTTGGTGGCCTTTTCTTCATCGATGACGTCATCGCCGTCAAATCCGGCATTGACCGACATCTGATACAAAGGAGCCGTCAAGGAATTCAAGACGACATCGATACCCTTCTGGACATCTGGATTCTTGTCCTTCAGGCTGCCCTTGAGAGCCTTGTAGACCTTGATCAGGGCGATACCGCCACCTTCGACAACACCTTCTTCCACAGCGGCGGAAGTGGCATTGATGGCATCTTCGAGACGGAGCTTCTTATCCTTCATCTCGGTTTCGGTTGTGGCACCGACACGGATGACAGCGACACCGGAAGAAAGCTTGGCGACTCTCTTCTGGAGATTCTTCTTATCATAATCAGACTTGGTCTGTTCAATCTGGCCATGGAGTTCATTGACTCTGTTGGCAACGGATTCCGGATCGCCGGCACCATCGACAATCGTTGTGTTGTCTTTGGTGACCTTGACCTTCTTGGCAGAACCAAGATCGTTGATGGTGATGTCCTTCAGCTGCATGGAGAGATCCTTGGAGAAGAAGTTGGCACCGGTCATGATGGCAATATCCTGAAGAATGTTCTTCTGGTTATCACCGAATTCCGGAGCTTTGACGGCAACCACATTGAAGGTTCCGCGAAGCTTGTTGACAATCAAAGTGGAGGAGACATCATTGTCGACATCATCAGCGATGATGAGGAGAGGACGATGGGCCTCAACGACCGACTGAAGCATCGGGAGGATATCCTGGATATTGCTCACCTTCTGATCGGTGACCATGATATAGGCATTCTCCAATTCAGCCACCATCTTTTCGGAATCAGTGACCATATAAGGAGAGATATATCCCTTATCGAACTGCATACCCTGGACAACATCGAGACTCGTATCGAAGCCTTTTCCTTCTTCGACCGTGATGACGCCATCTTTTCCGACCTTTTCCATTGCATCGGCAATGATATGTCCGATTTCAGCATCACCGGCAGAAATTCCAGCGACCGAGGCGATATCCGCAGCGGTATCGATTTTTTTGGATTTCTTCAATAATTCTTCAGAAACAGCCTTGCTTGCCTTGTCGATACCTGCTCTGACCAAGACAGGATTGGCTCCATTGTCGACAGCCTTGAATCCATTGTGAATCATAGCCTGGGCCAAGACAGTCGCGGTGGTCGTTCCATCACCGGCGATATCATTCGTCTTGTTGGCAACTTCATAGACCAATTTGGCGCCCGCATTCTGTTCCTTGTCTTCCAATTCGATTTCACGGGCGATGGAAACACCATCGTTGACAATCTTTGGAGAACCATAACCGGAATCAAGGGCGACATTTCTTCCCTTGGGGCCCAAGGTCAATTTGACGGTATCAGCCAAGATGTCGACACCGCGCAACATATTGTCTCTGGCTTCTTTGCCATAGGTAACTTTCTTTGCCATAGTTCAAATCCTCTTTTCTATTCGATTAATCAACAACAGCGATGATATCGCTATCCTTGATGAGCATCAATTTTCTTCCCTTATCTTCATAATCCGTGGTGGAATATTTCTTGTAGATGACCTTCTGGCCAACCTTGACTTCCACTTTGATTTCCTTGCCATCCTTGTCCGTATAGCCAGGACCGACAGCGATGACATTGGCGACAGCCGATTCATTATCCTTGGCTGTGGCGATGATGATGGAGCCAACTTTCTTTTCTTCCGGAAGCTTCTCCAAAACGACATAATCTCTTAAAGGTGTAATCATTTTCTTACCTCCATTTATTTCTTTTTTTTGTTCGACAATTGATATTATAGCCCTATTTTTAGCAATTGCAAGCACAAAGTGCTAAATTTTGAATTCTTGTTTTTCTCTAGAAATGAATTCAAAATATGTTTATCATTCTATATTCTTATAATATCGTATCATTTTATCTCAGCTTGCTTGTTCAGAACTTTCGAAATGAACCTCTTCGGGAAGAAATGACTGAAAAGATGGGCAATTTTCATCTTCATGCCTGGAACAATGACCAGTTTTCCTTTCAGATAGCGCGGTATGGCATAGCCTGCGATTTTCTCAGGAGAGGCAACAGAAAAGGAGAACTTGCAATTGGCTCTTTTCTCAAACCCCGTCTTCACCGGACCCGGGCAGAGCATGGAGATGGTCACCTTCGATTTCTTATCCCGCAGTTCCCGATGATAGCCCTGAGATAGCGAATAGACAAACGCCTTGGAAGCATAGTAGACATTCATATATCCTGCGGCACCAAAGCTGGCGGCAGAGCAGACAGAAAGGACTCTTCCATGCCCTCTTTTAAGGAACCTCAGAAGGAAGGACTTGATGAGAATCAAGGAGGCAATATCATTGAGCCTGACCATCTCGATTTCTTTTTCCAGAGAGGTATTTTCCATCTTTCCGATATCGCCGAATCCGGCGTTGTTGATATACAGTTCGATATCCATATCCTTGGTTTTCTCTAGTAGGTCAAAGCAGTTTTCTTCCTTGGATAAATCATAGGAATAGAAAATGACTTCCCGATCTGGAAATGAAGAGCGGATTTCAGAGAGGCTTCCTTCCGTTCGTGAGACAAGGATGAGATCATATCCTTTCTTCAGAAGAAGAAGGGCCATCTCTTTTCCGATGCCGGATGTCCCTCCTGTGATGAGTGCGTACATGCTTTTGTCCTCCTTTTAA
>CAVCCX010000012.1:0-30322 GCA_963600815.1 Bacteroides uniformis
TTGCTTTTTGCTGGTAAAAATTATACATATGGAAAACTGAAATTCAAGAAAAAACGGCTTTCATTTCAAACACTTTTCATGTAGCATCGTTTACATACCAATGAGAAGGCCTTCGGGCCTTCTTTTCCAGACTCGGATCTATGCTACGATAACGAAATAAGATTCGGATAAGCGTCACATCGAACCCTTGGCATCGAATGATGAATTCTCTTCTCTAGCCGCAAGAAATTTCGAATTTTCAGAGCGAGCAAGGATGAGGTCTCCAGTCAAGACTTCCATGCAATATTGAAGAGAGAAGGAAGAAAACGTATAATTGTCTAGAATGAAATTTGGAGTTTCCTATGGGCAAAAACTTTTTTGATTTCGTAAAAGACTCTTTCTTCAACCCTTTCTCCAACAATGGAAATTACAAGCTGAACTACGACTTATTGGCTTTGATCAACTCGAAGATGTCCTTGAACAACCTTCAGGTCACCAAGGATGAGATTGCCGACTGGATCATCGACTATCTGGAGAATTCTCCCATCGATTTTTATAGTGATGATGACAATCATGAAATCACGGATATCAGCGGTTTTTCGTATGACAAAATTCGCTATTTCGTGAAATGCGGATGGCTGGTGGAAGATTTCGAAGGCATCCGCATCACCTACCAGATGGACGAAATCGGAATCCAGATCTTGGAAACGATGGCCAATGTCATCAAGGAAGAAACCAAGACACTCGAATTCTCTGGATTCGTCTATTCCATCTATAGCAACCTGATGCACTTCCAATATGATCATGCCGTCGATACCATCGAGCAAGTCTATGAGACATCGATGAAGCTCAATTCGATGCTCAGAGGTCTCAACGTCAACATCAAGAAATTCCTCACGAAGCTCGTCAGCGAAAACAAAGCCCAGCCCAAGGAGATTCTGAATACGATCTTCTATGAATATCAGAGAAAGGTCGTCTTAAAAGCCTTCCGCAACTTCCGTGAAGTCGACAATCCCTCGAAATACAAGAACAAGATTCTTTCCAAGATCGAAGACCTCTCCCAGAGAAAGAATCTCGAAAAGATCATCGACCGGTATATCGAAGTCAAATATAGCAAGATCAATTCACCAGAGAACCGCGAGGAAGCAAGAGAGAGCATCGAAGAAGCCTTCAACTACATCCGGGATCAGTTCGAGGAGATCGAAGACTATATCGCGATGCTCGACAGAAAGAACACCAACTATATCACCACGGCCAATTCCAGGCTCAACTTCCTTCTCAATGAGGAAACGGATATCGAAGGAAGAATCATCGAGGCCCTGAAGGGAATCAAGGATGTCGATGAGGATTTCTTCTCCGAGAGTCCCTTCGACTTATTCACGAACGGGAATCTCGATGAATATTCTCTCTATACACCGATCACAAGAAAGCCGAAGATCAAGTCCTCCCAGATTCTCAAGGCCGCCGATTATTCCGAAGAGGAGATCGATTCGATTTTCGAAGAGATGTTCAAGGAGAATGATTATTCCGTTTCCAAGATCAATGAGTTCGTCTTGGAGAACATAAAAGGAAAAAGTTTGCTTCCAGCCAGCCAATTCCATATCGAATCCATCGACGACCTGATGAAACTCCTTCTTGTGTTCATCTATTCGGAGAATTCGAATGTCGAATATGAAGCCAGGATGATGGATCAGACATTTTCCTGCTTCGATTATGAGATGAATGATTTTCTAGTCAAAGGAAGAAAATAGAATGGCCAATGCATCAAAAAATCTAGCCTGCGAAGAATTCGCAAGGGAATATAAGAATCTCAGCGATACGAAGAAAGACAATTTCTCCAGACTCTGCAACAAGCTGCTGAATGAGAATTTCATCTATTTCTCAAGAAGCGATACCCGAGATCGAAATGACTACTACGATATCCTGACCATGAAGAGCCTGATTGAGAACTATTTTACGATGCTCGACTATGACCTTGTCCATATCGATACGTATAAGATCTTCTTTCTCAAGACGACCGCAGACCGCTATCGACTGAAGCTGAAGAAGATGGAGACAGTCCTTCTTCTTGTTTTCCGTCTTCTCTATCACAAGGGAAGTCTCAACGTCAATTCCAGCACAGATATCTCCACGACCTTCTCGGAACTCTCCCAGGAAGTCAATAAGACCGGTATCTTCAATAACCTTCTGACGAAGACGGATTATCTCAATGCCCTGAAGACCTTACGAAAACATAAACTGATCAACTTCACCTTCAATGACCTGCAGGATGACAATATCATCCTCATCTATCCCACCATCCTGTATGTGGTCAAGATCGACAACATCGATGCCATCAACAGCAAGATCAAATCCTATAAGAACAGCCTAACGGAGGATGAAAACGATGAAACTGATTAAGGTCAAACTGATCAACTGGCATATCTTCTCCAATCACACCATCGAACTGAATGGAAATACTCTGATCACCGGTGAGAATGCCTCGGGAAAATCCACCCTGATGGATGCCATCTATTTTGTCCTGTCTGGAGGCGATAGCACCCAGTTCAACAAGGCCGCCAATGTCAATGACCGAAGCCAGAGAACCATCGAATCCTATACGAGAGGAAAAATCGGTTCCGAGAAGAATCCATTCTTAAGAAATGACTCGGACATCATCTCCTATATCATCCTCGAATTTGTTCACCCAACAACCAAGGAACACCTTCTTTTGGGTGTCGAAATCGAAACCCAGTCCTTCAACAATAGACCCAAGACCCGTTTCTTCACCATCGCCAAAACTTCCATCCGCAATGAAGACTTCATCAAGGACAATAAGCCCATCTCCTATCATGCCCTGAAGTCAAACTGCCGGGCAAAGAATATTCCTTTGAAGGATCTCGCCGACTCGCTTCGTGAAAGACAGATTACCATCGGAAGAGATATCTTCAAGTTGGTCGACTACAAGAGATTCTTCGATCTCTTGAAGAATGCCATCTCCTTCAAGCCGATTTCCGAAGTCTCCTCCTTCGTCAACAGTTTTCTTCTCAAGGAAGATGACATCAATCTCGATAGCTTACGAGAAGAGATCCGATCCTATCAGGAAATCGAAAAACTTCTGACCAAGGAAAAAGAGAAGATCGAATTCCTTTCTCCTTTCATTTCCAAGGCAGAAAGATACAAGGAGAACGAAGAGAAAATCGAATATCTGAAAGTCCTCGAACTCGACTACCAGATCCAGAAAGACAAGAAAGATATCGAAAACAAGAACTACCAGATGCTGAAGCTCAGCGATGAGCATACAAACCTGGAAGCAAAGGAAGAGACACTCGAGAAAAAGAAATCCGAGCTTCTCCGTGAAATCGAACAGTTGGAGAATAACGAGGAATATAAAGCTCTCTTGGAAAAGAAAGACCGGTATCAGAAATCATTGGCTCAGCTTCTTCAGCTCGACAAGGAATACAATCAGTTCCAGAACCTCGTCAGTGAAGAGCAGAAGATTGTCAAAAGCCTGAACCTCTCCTATCGTCTCACCACCGACTTCACCAACCAGGACTATCCGCTATTGCATTCCCATTTGGAGAAATACCAGGCAGAGGTCGAAGAAATCGAAAACACCCTGCGCGACAAGAAAGCGAAACTTTCTTTCTCCATCGAAGAAAAGAAGAAAGAAAAGACGAAGAAGGAAGAAGAACTCAAAGGACTCAGACAGGGTATCAACAACTATCCTGAAGATGTAAATAATCTCATCCAGATTGCCAAGGATGCCATACAAAAAGCCAATCCAAAGGAAACGAATCCCAATGTGAAGCCTTTTTGCGAATATATCGAGATACGTGATCCAAAATGGGCCAATGCCTTGGAAGGATATCTCAACACGCAAAGATTCAATATCCTTGTCGAACCGAAATACTATGACATCGTTTCGAAAGCCTATCAGGCAAATAAAGCTCTAAGGAAAGTCTATCTCGCCGGTATTGTCAATGTCGAGAAGATCAAGGAAAGCGAGACAAGTGAGAATTCCATCATGGAAAAGATCCAGGTGGAGAATCCCTATGCCAATCGATATGCCAGATACCTTTTAGGCAATCTCGTCTGTGTCGAGGATGTCCTTTCCTTAAAGAACTACAAGTCTTCCATCACACCAGACTGCATGATCTATAAGAACTATGTCCTCAAGGCCTGCGACCCAAGAATCTATGCCAAGCCCTTCATCGGCACCGATTCCATCAAGAAGAGAATCACTCTTTTGGAGAATGAGATCCAGGAAATCCGAGCGCAGATTGAAAAGGAAAATAGAGAAGTCGAAGAGATCAAGGAGAAGATTTCCACTATCCAGAAAAGCCATGTCCGGGAGATTCTTTCCTATCGGAATCTCTTTGCCGAGATCAAGACAGTGCAGGAGAATATCGAATCCCTGAAGAATGAAATCCAGCAGGATGAGAAATCCAAGGGTCTTTTCGGCTTGGCCGAAAAAATCCGTGCCGCAGAAGTTCATCTTGAAGATGTAAAAAAGGAAATCCAGGATACCAAGAAAAAAGCCGAGGAGAACCGCATCGAATACGGAAAGAGAAACAGTGAAATCGAAGCTATCCGCAATCATCTTGCCCTGGTCAGCGAAGAATTCGAGGCAACAAGAAAATCTTTGGAAGACGAAGCCAAATATGAAGAATTCCATAAGCAATATACTTCCAATAACAGGCTCGATATCTCAAGGATCAGCCTGGATTCGACGCATGCCGCCAACTCGAATCGAAACAATCTTTCCTATCTTGTCAGCACGATGAGAGAATATTCGACGAAATACAAAGGCTCCCTGACCCCCATCATCGACCATCTTCAGGATTACATAAACGAATACTATTCCATCAAGAACCGCGATGTCGTCAAATATGAGCAGGAAGCCCATGATGCCTATATCCGTGCCGAAGCCTCCTTCAAGGAAGACTTCATTTCCAAGCTGAAAGAGAAGATCGAACGTTCCCAGAAGACACTCGATAAGATCAACAAGAACCTCTCTTTGCATCCCTTTGGCAATGACCAGGAAATCTACAAGTTCCACTATGAAGCGACCAAGGATGGCGAATTCCGGAACTACTATCGCATCATCATGTCGGGCAAGATGATGGAATCCACCGACCTTTTCACCGAGATTCTCGATGAGAAGGACAATTCCATCATGAAGGATCTTTTCGACAAGATCACGATGGAGAAATCCTCCAGCGAAGATGAAATCACCCTGAGAAGATATCTTGACTACCGAAACTATATGAACTACGACATCAAGATCACCAACAAGGATGGGGATGAATCCTATTTCTCCAAGATCAGCAAGGAGAAGAGCGGCGGAGAGACCCAGACTCCTTTCTATATCGTCATCGCCTCCTGCTTTGATGAACTGATCAGCAAGGATGTGAGAATCAACAGCACCTGCAGTGTCGTTTTCGATGAAGCGTTCAACAACATGGATGAAGGAAGAATCAAATCCCTGATGGAATTCTACAAGGAACTGAATATCCAGCTTCTCATCATCGTTCCATCCAACCGCATCAGTTCCATCACGAAATATATGGATAGCATCGTCGGACTCATCAAGAAGAACAATTATCCGATCATCTGCAACATGAAGAAGAAGGGTGCATGATGAATTCCTTTGAAAAGAATGTCCTGAATGAACTCTTGGATGCCTATGAGAGGTCCAAACTTTCCAGGGAAGGAACCAAGATCAGAAGAAATATCAGACTGACCACCAGAAATGATTGCCTGAAGTCGTATACCCTGATCGACTCCTATCGCTATGTCGATGACAATGATGCTGTCTTGAGGAAACTTGAAGGCATGCATTTCATCAAGACGGAATACGAAAATGATTCCTTCAAGAGTCTCACCCTGAATCTCGAGATGGTCGATTCCATCTATCTTTACCTTGGAAGAAAAAAGCCATCTGAGGAACTCGACAAGATAAAAGAAGCCATTTCCCTCTATCATTTTGACAATTTCATGGAGGATTTTCTTTCCTATGTAAGGGAAACCATGGATAAGAAATTCGACTATCCGAAGAAATACTTTTCGGATGCCAAGGAACTCAATCTCCTATTGAAGGCCTTCAAAGGCATCTTCGAACTGAATGAGGAAATGAAGAAAAGAGATTTCTCCGTGAAATATCTTTCCGATTCCAAGGCGTTCGAGAAAATCGAAAACAAGGTCATCAAGATCATCCAGGATTTCGACAATGCGGCTGGTGATCTTGAAAATGAGGATGTCCTTGCTTCCTATAATATCGTCAAGAATTCAACCTATGCCCTAGTCAAACATGGGCTTGTCCTGAAACTGAAGAATCAGGTCATCTCGCTTGATGACCTTGGCTATGAATTCTCTCTTTCGGATGAGATGATCAAGAATCTAGAAATCATAGAAGTAAAGGCAAAGAAAGTTCTCACCATCGAGAACCTGACATCTTTCTATCAGTGTAATGAAAATGACTGCATTCTTATCTATCTCGGCGGATTCCACAATCATACAAAACAGAATCTCCTGAAGAAAATCTATGAGAAGGCACCCACTCTATCCTACTCTCATTTCTCGGATATCGATGCCGGTGGATTCCTGATCTATAGAAACCTAATCGACAAGACCGGTATTCCTTTTCATCCCTATAAGATGTCGATTGAAGAACTGAAGGAAAACAAAGAAAAACTGAAGACATTGACGAATAATGATATCAAAAGGCTTCAGGAACTTCTTTCCAATCCAGATTTTTCTCTTTTCCATGACACCATCGAGTACATGCTCAAGAACAACTGCAAGCTCGAACAGGAAGCACTCGACTAATTTCTAAAGGAAACGTCATTTCATTTCGAAATAAAAAGCAAAAATAAAAAAACATATCTCCTTCAGCAGAGAAAGTTTGCACATGAAATCGATAGAACGTATTATACCAAGTTATAATATGGTTCTTTCCTCGATCCACGATGAAAAACGGGAAGTCGCTTCTGCCGTATCCTTTTCATTGAGGTAATAGTGTCCGGCTTTTTCCTGTACATGGATTTCCAGGGATGGATTCTTCTTCAGGTATTTCAGGGTTCTCTGCTGAACCAGTTCATCTTTTCCAGAATGGAAACAGATACAGGGAATCTTGATCTGTGTGATGACTTTTCTTGTCTCTTTCATCAGTCGGAAAAGATCGATGAACCTTGGTGGCCAACCGATATAGGAAAAGGGATTCTGGGAGATTTCAATACAGCAGTTATCCTTGAAACACCTTGTCATATCATCATAATTCTTTGGATTTCCAAAGGCGCATTTCATGCATTGCTTGACGGTCATGAAGCCGACCTTGGCGCGCAATGGAACATTCAGAAGGAAGAGAGAATCGATCATATCTGGAAAATAAATGCTTTCCAGCATTCCCAATAGACATCCCATGGAATGTCCGACATACAAGATCTTCTGATTCTTTTCCTTCAGTGAGGAAAGAATCAAATGGATCTGATTCTTCCATTTCTTCAGAGAGGTATGAGAAAAATCTCTTGCCTTTTTTCCATGTCCATCCAAAACAACCATCACATAGGAAATATCCTTTGGAATAAAAGGAAGGAAGTCCTTGAATCGATAAGGACTTCCAACGATTCCATGGACAAAGACAAGGGTTGCATTCGAATTTTCGACAAGATGATATTCTGTTTTCATATGGGATTCCTTATTCTTCTAGGAGATTTTCTCGCATTTTTCATCCTTTGTGGATGTCTTTGTTCCTATTGAGGATGATGAAAGGATTTCATAGGACTGATAATAGAGAACACCACCACTGGATTCGACAAGTCTTCGAAATGCAAGAAGCGTTTCCTTTGTCGTCTCTCCTATTTTAAAGGTCACATTCGATTTTGTATAGGAAGAATTCTCAACGTAGGTATCCGAAGAGGAATCATAGGTCTTGATTTTGGTGAGTGTATCATTCTCTTTGGTGACGAAATCGAAATTGGTGATGGAAGTCCTGGTATCGGAATCCGTTCCATTATTGCCGATGTCCATATAGGCAATATAAGGAGCATCAGATGAGGAATTATCATTGTAAAAGCCAATAAAATATTCGCAATCCTTGGATGCGTTGTATTCGAAATAACCGTATTTGCAATTATAATCTCGACCAGATCCACTGGATGTACAATAAAACGGAGAAGAATAATCACCACTATAAACAGAGGATTTCGTTCTCTTCAAAATCAAAAATAGAATGCCAACTTTATTTGTAGGATAATCAGCATTATAAAATACAAATCTGAATTTCCCATCTGTTTTCGGAGCAATCCAAATACCATCAGAAGGAATCAACAGGTTTCCAGTCCAATTCCCGACCTGTGCATTCTTAATATAGTTAAAATCCGATCCAGAATATTTAACATCATCATATTTTTTCCCTGAAGTAAAGCGAACCAAATGTGTTCCATTTTCTTTCAAATATTTCAAAACGTCATCCGGAGGTGTCGTCAAATAAGCATTTTGAGTGTCGGAACCACTGCCAGACTGTGAACCGAAATCATTTATATCATAATCAAGATTCATTTCATATGTTCGAAGTTCACCTGAATAATAACCTATATTGTTTCCTTTTGTGGACGCCTTATATGTCTGTGCAGGATAAATATTCTTTTTAGTTACGTAGTTGGTCGTAGAAACATAGGTAGCCACTGTCTCACTTGTATCGCCACCACCAATCAAGGTTGTATTTTCAAATCGAAATGGCAACGCATATTTTTTAGCAATTTTTCCTCCATCATCACCTGACATGCCATTATCTACCAAACTTTCATGCAACGCTTTGATATCCGTACTCGTTCCATACCCTGTATCCCCGCTCTCTGTATCTCCATCCCATGAATATTTCTCCTTGTTGTAGGATCCGATCAAGGCAAAATCAGAGACATTGCTGAAGGATGAAAGCTTTGAGGTATTTTCTGCTATCTTGAAAGTCACATAATGGACACCACAGTTGTCGATGGTGGCATTGACATAGCCGGCAATGGCACCGACTAAGACTTGACTCGTCTTTGTGGAGATGGTGACATCATCCAGATAGAGGTTCGATAAAGAAGGAATGCTCGTCTCATAGAAAGTATCTGCCGGATATGAATCATACGACCCAATCACACCGAATGTTCCTAGGATGGAGCAGTAATTGATCGTCGCTGAAGCAGAGGAATGATAATCATTCCCATCTTCATCGATGGCACTCGGATGAGAGACAAGTTCGCTATAGGTATCACTGATCTTGAAGTTCGAGATTGTATAATTTCCACCATCAAAAGAACCCAGGAATGGATACTTTGTTGTCCCGATGGGAGGAATGACAAGACTCTTGCAGTCGATATCATTGCTCAGCTTGAAATAATACTGCTTATCAATCTTTCCATCGTTATCCTCATCCTGATTGAAATATCCGAGATATTGAAGCCAGGCCAGATTGTAGAAATGCCGTTGGTTGGTCAAAAGATAGGGTGTCTCTTTTGTTCCATCGCCACCAGCAAAATAGGCACCGGCCGACTGAGCGGAGGCACCATTATCCACATCCACATTTTTCACAAACCAGGACAAAGTGGAATCATGGACAGAAAAGAGGGCAAGAGCAAAAGAAGAGAAAGCGATGATCCTAAAAATCTTTTTGATGTTTTTCATGATATCGATATCTTCCAATCCTGTCTGTAGGTAATATAATTCGTCGATCCGATTCCATTGAGGACATCACTTCCCAGATTCAGGGCATAGATATATTCGATGTTGCTGATCTCATAGGAAACATAGACAAAAGCATAATATTCATCTTCATTCTGAATCGATGAAGGATCGATACTCATTCCAGAAAGTGTCTGTCTATAGCTTGGTGCCGTTGTCAGGAATTCTTCATGCCTGGTCTCATCGTCGAAGGTCATTGAGAAACCAGAGGACTTGTCTGAACTTTCCCCATAGGAAAAAGTCAGAATCGAACTCATCGGATTATCTGTGCTTTCAATTTTCTTATTCAGAAGAGAATTCTTTTCGGTCGTGGAAGTCGATGGAACAATGCGAATCGTACTCTCCCGAATCTTGGCAACATTCGCATCGAATGTGATGACATAGAGAAATGAAAAGACACGATTCGACTGCAAGGAATCATAAAGACCCATGGATGTCGTATCGCCTGTTCTTGTCACAGAACCGGTTTTCGAATCGACCGTATAGGTAAGGATGGCATCTTCGCTATACGTTCTATTTCCATTCTCAGAAGAAGACAACTTATGAGCAGTGATCTTTTTGACTAAGCCGTCATAGGCTGTCACCTCAAAAGCATCCCCATTGGCATCCACTTTTCGAGAAACTGTGAACCAGGCTGTTGTTGCAATGAAAACAGCGGCCAATGAAAAAATGGTCATACTCGTCGCTGCGATGATTTTCAGTTGTGCATTGTTTCTTTTCTTCATATCAATCAGATAAAATCCAAACATCACTTTGAATTTGGTTGATTATATCGATTTTCCAAGTCTATACAAAGTTTATGCTTTTTTCTCTCTAACTGGTTTCCATCGGATAGAATTCATTCTCTAGAAACATTCTCATTCCAATCCATTGTATTTCAAAAAGAAATCGAGATATTTTCCATAGAATCGAAATGAGACATCTCAAGATTGTTTTCTATGAAATACAGGAAGCCAAGATGACTTGAAAGCGTTCCCATATTCCTTGATGAACAATATGGGAAGCAAACAAAATTGTCCAGCAAAGCAGTTATGTATATTTGTGCAAATCCATTTGCTGCAAATTTATTTGCACAAAAACATGAAATAGAGTATTCTATTTATGGAGGATATCTCTATGTTCATCGGAAGAAAAGAAGAAATCCAGGAAATCAAAAGTGCACTGAAGAGTGACAAAGCCGAAACGATTCTGATTTATGGAAGAAGAAGAGTCGGAAAATCAGAAATCATCCGTCAGTCCTTGCTTGACTCTGATTTGCCTACCATCTATTTCGAATGCAAGAAGACATCTTCGCTTTCGAATCTGGAAAACCTGGTGAAAGTCTTCTCGGATACTTTTTCTTTGACGAATTTATCCTTCAAAAACTTTGATGATTTCTTCGATTATGTCTTCAAGTATTCCACTCAGAGAAAGTTTGTTCTTGTCATCGATGAATTTTCTTTTCTCTTGGAAAATGATTTTTCGATTGAATCCTCCTTAGCCATCGCCATCGATCGATATAAGAATGAATCCATGCTGAAATTGATCCTCTCTGGTTCGTATGTGACATTGATGACAAAAATGATCGAATTCAATTCCCACTGCTATGGTCGATTCAATCATATTCTCTTGATCAAACCTTTCGATTATTTTCTCTCCTCTTTCTTTTATCCTGATTATTCCAATGAAGATAAGATCAAGATGTATTCCGTCTTTGGAGGAATACCCTACTTCAATTCATTGATTGACCCACAAAAGAGTGCGGATGAAAACATCATCGATCTGATTGTGAGACAGGATTCGATCCTGGAACATGAGATCAATGAAATGATTCTCTCTGAAACGAATAAGATCGAACCCCTCAATGATCTGATTTCGATCATCGGTTCTGGAACAACAAAGTATAAAGATATCGTATCTCGGATGAACCAGTACAACAATTCAAGACCGGATTATCTGATCAACAAACTGATCGAAATGAATATCCTGAAGAAAGTCACACCGATCAACCAGAAGAACAATCCAAAAAGAATGTCTCTTGTCTTCGATGACAATCTGATTCATTTCTATTACAGATATCTCTTCAGCAATCCCTATTCCATCAATCGAAGAGATAGGAATTTCTTTTTCCAGAATTTCATAAAGAAGGATTTGGAGGCTTCCTTCATTCCACATAAATTCGAAAGCATCTCCAGGGAATTCCTTTTGAAGAGAAATTTTGCAGATAAAATGAAGGATGTGATTCTCGATATCGGAACGTATTCCTTCGATGATGCAAAAAAGAAAATCAACCGTGAATTCGATGTCGTCACACTCGATAAGAATGGATATATTTCCTATGAATGCAAATATACGAATGAAATGATTCACAACAAGGTCATCCAAGAGGAAGAAGAACAGGTTCAGAATCTCGATATCAAGTTCTATAAGCTCGGATTCATATCCAAAAGTGGATTCTCATCGGATGTGGACAAGCAAAAATACAATTGCTTCACATTGGATGATTTCTATGATTTTGAGGAATGATAGAACACATCTATGTACAACAATCCACAACACATCTAGACGTTCGATTGTTCCTCTTTCATTGAAAGGAAAACGAAGACACAAACCGCCAAGTCTATAAGCTTCACTCTCCTTCCAATAAATCCTATGCTGGATTCCTTATAGGATCAAACATAGGAATCAGAAAATCTCACCAGCTGCAAAGATAGTCACAGATTTCCTGCAGCGCTTCCTTCAATTCCGGATTTCTTTCTTTTCGGATATAGTCGTCCAATGTGAAGATATCATAATCCGTTGGGACATATTCCACATCCTCAGCCATATCACAGACAGAGATATAGTACTCAACTTTCGGTGTTCTTCTTTTTGCTTTTATGCAATAGTCCTGTACCTTGATAATCGCATAAATCGGATCTTTGAATTCCATACCTATATCCCCTATCTATAAATCTATTCCTATAGAAATAAAAAAGGCCAACTTTTCAGATGACCGAGAAAACGTTGATGGTGCCCAGAGCGGGACTTGAACCCGCACACCCTCACGGACATTAGATTTTGAGTCTAACGCGTATACCGATTCCGCCATCTGGGCATATCTAAATCGACAGGCAAGAAGAAGTATATCACGAATGAAAGGGGAATGCTACATTTTTTTTGCGTTTCCTCCAGAAAAAGATGAAGAAATCATTCCCCTTTTCTTTCTTTTTTCAGAATCGTCAGGTTCGTATCTGTCTGAAGGACGATGGAATAGGGTTCAATCGAATGGGTCAAGTAGACATCGCCACCGATGGTGGATCCTTTTCCGATGATGGTTTCGCCTCCGAAGATGGCGGCATTCGAATAGATGGTGACATCATCTTCCACTGTGGGATGTCTTTTCTTTCCGACAAGGTCTCTTCCCTTGCTTAAGGAAAGAGCGCCAAGAGTGACACCCTGATAGAGTTTCACATGATTTCCGATGATGGCTGTCTCACCGATGACGATGCCCGTTCCATGATCGATGAAGAAATAGTCTCCGATTGTGGCACCCGGGTTGATATCGATGCCGGTATGATGATGGGCGGTCTCGGAGATGAAGCGGGCAATCATCGGCAGTTTGAGAAGAGAAAAGACATGAGCGATTCGATAGCTCAGAATCGCTTCGAATCCTGGATATTCTAAGACAATCTGCTGTCTTGATGCACTGGCTGGATCACCTTCAAGAAGTGCCTCGATCGTCGTATTGAGGCTTCTTCGGATCTCCGGGAAGGAAGAGAAGACACTCTCGAGCGTCTTCTCTTTTTCAATAACCTGCAGATCCGTCAATACAAAATCCAATTCACTTCTTGTGAGTGAAAATTGCTTTTGGAGTTCTTCTTTTGTGTAGTTCGGCCTTTCATAGTCGAAAGTCAGAAGGATTCTTGCATTTCTGAGGAAGGAGAGAACTTTTTCACGATTGAAAAGAATATCTTTTCCATCCTGATGGAACTGCTTTTCCAATTCTTCGATCATCGCCATAGGTCAATCAAATAGTCCACTGACAGAAAGATATCTTTCGCCATCATCCGGAAGAACCGTGACAATCACCTTATTCGGATTCTCTTTGGCAATCTTGATCGCCGTGGCGACATTCGCACCCGAGGAGATGCCGACAAAGAGGCCTTCCTTCTTGGCAAGCATTCTTGTCATTTCATAGGCTTCTTCATCATTGGCCGTCATGACTTTGTCCACATAAGAAAGATTGAGAACCTCTGGCTTGAATCCGGCACCGATTCCCTGAATCTTATGTGGACCTTTCTTTCCGGTTGTGATGACAGCAGAGGTTGCTGGCTCGATCCCGATTGTAAGAACAGATGGTTTCTTCTCCTTGAGGTATTTGCTCACACCGGTCAAGGTTCCACCCGTACCGAAGGCGGAGATGAAATAGTCCACTTCCCCATCGGTCTGTCTATAGATTTCAGGACCCGTCGTCTTATAGTGTGCTTTCCAGTTGGCTGGATTCTCAAACTGAAGAGGAATGAAGGAATTCTTGACTTCCTCATGGAGTTTTTCTGCTTCCTTGATGCAGTTTGCCATGCCGCCTTCCGAGATCAGCCGGCATTCGGCACCGAAAGCCTTCATCATGTTGACTCTTTCGATGGAGCAGTTGCTCGGCATGAAAAGAACGACCTTCATGTTCAGGGTGGCACCGATAGCGGCTAGTCCGATACCTGTATTTCCGCTGGTCGGTTCAATGATCAGGGTATCCTGATTGATTTTTCCTTCTTCCAATGCGGAAAGAATCATCTCCTTGGCAATGCGGTCCTTGATGGAACCGGTCGGATTGCAGCGTTCCAATTTTGCATAGATACGGCTATCAACCTTATATTCTTCCTCAATGTTCTTCAATCGCACCAGAGGTGTATTTCCAATCAGATCGATCATCGTGCTATCTTTTATCGGCATAAGGGCATTTCCTCCATTTTTCATCATTTGCTTCCTTCTTAGAAGCCTAATTATTATAGGATTTCCGCATTTTTCGTTCAACAAATATGATTTTTCTTGCATAGGGCAAGCAAGAATGATAGAATTTATGAGCGCTAAATTGAGGCGTGGTGCAGCTTGGTAGCACGCTTGCTTCGGGAGCAAGAGGTCACGGGTTCGAATCCCGTCGCTTCAACCATCGTTTAGCATACTGGTACAGCAATGTATCAGTTTTTTTATTTTCATCGGCTAGAAAAAAATCGCCATGGCAGTGCCATGACGATTTTTCATTTACTTCTTGGAAGACTTCATCGGATCGATCGGCTTGATTTCCGGACGCTTCTTTTCCTTATGTGGAATTGGAGCAATCGGTTTGAACGGAGCCGATGGCTTATCAGAGAATGGGTTGTCATTCTGCTTGACCTCTTCAGCCTTCTTAGGTTCTTCTTTGGCGACAGGCTTGAAGTTGACAGGAGTGATCGGCTTGGAAATCTTCTTTTCTTCCGTAGCCGGCGCCTGTTCCTTCGTCTGTTCCTGAGCCTTCTTGTTCTTCATGAGGTCACGGATGGAAATCGGCTTCTTGAGGTTATTCGAAGAAGCGGAAGCAGTGGCTGGCTTGCCATTGAGTTTTTCGACCTGCGTGACTTCGCCATATCCGTTCTGACGGATGCTTTCCATTCTTCTCTTCTTCTTCCAGTCAGATTCCTTGCCTTGGTTGGCGAAGACAGGATTGACGACAGGCTGAACCTTGGTGACACCCTTGGCAAAGGCTTCTTCGGCAGTCAAATCACCTTCATAGGTCTTGACCTGATAGTTCTTCAGGGTGAAGGCAACATGTCTTGCTTCGACCTTCTCGATCTTTCCATGCTTGGACTTTTCAGTCGAATGGAGAGGTCCGCTGATTGGAGCGACAACCTTCTTTTCTTCCTTGACTGGCTCTTCTTTGACAGGTTCTTCCTTCTTGATCGGGTTGACGACACCGACTGGACCTGGACGGAAGGCTTGTCTCTTGGAAGGATCGAACTGCTTCAGTCCAATCTGATTGACACGAGCCGCAGGTTTAGCAGGCTGTTCAGCCGGCTTTTCTTCCTTGACCGGCGCTTCTTTCTTTTCTTCGACAACAGGAGTATAGGTTCCGATATCCCATGTATCCTCATCCGAGACAGGGGGTGTGACGATCGGAGTGTGATCATTGTTCATCATCACTTCCTTCTTATCGGAACGATCGCTCTTTTCAGTTTCTTCCTCTCGGACATTGTCTTCTTCCTGTGGACGGAGACCATCTTTGAGGTCTTTATTGATGAAGACAACCTTCTTCGGTTCTTCTTCGACAATAGGCGTTTCTTCCTTAACTTCTTCAGCTGTTTCTTCGACGACAGGAGTCTCTTCCTTCGCCTCTTCGATAGGAGCTTCTTCGGCAGCAATGGTTTCTTCAGCAACCGGTTCTTCCTTGACTTCTTCAGCTGGAGCAGGAATCTCTTCTTCCTTCTTCTCCTCGACTGGAGTATAGGTTCCGATATCCCAGGTCTCTTCATCCGAGACAGGAGATGTGACAATCGGAGTGTGATCATTGTTCATCAACACTTCTTTCTTATCGGAACGATCTTCATTTTCAGTTTCTTCTTCCTTGACGTTTTCTTCTTCCTGTGGACGGAGGCCATCCTTCAGGTCATCATTGATGAAGACAACCTTTTCGACTTCTTTTTCTTCTTCTGCAGGTTCTTCGACAATAGGCGTCTCTTCTGCTGGTGCTTCTTCAGCAGCAGTTTCTTCTTCGGCAGGTGCTTCTTTTGGTTCTTCAATGACGGTTTCATCGATTGGCGTTTCCTCGACCGGGATTTCTTCTTCCTGGTCAGGAGCAGCGACAGCCGTCAGATCTTCCATAGGCTGTACGACTTCTTCTGCAACAATCGCATTGTCATCCTCTTCTTTCCACGGATCAGCACCCCATTCATCGATGCCAGGCAGGACAAGAAGCGATTTTTCGAATGGCGAGATGGATTCGTTTATGACATCGGCTTTATCGACAATTTCTTTATTTTCTTTGGCTTCCACCAAGACGACTTCATCCATCGGAACCAAGACTCTTTCGAGATCCTCATCGATTTCTTCCAGATCCGGAAGAGTTTCGATTTTGGCTTCATAGAGAGGATTGAGGGAATTCAGCAAGGCGATTTCACGAATCGTCGGATTAATCTTTTCAGCATCGGCGGCAACAGCGACAGCAGGCGTTGGGGCAGGAATTTCTGCAACAGGCGCTTCTTCCGGTTTTTCTTCTTCCAAAGCAGGCTTTTCTTCTGTGATTTCCTGCTTGGCTTTTCCAAGTCCGGAGACAATCAGAAGGATGACTTCGACTAAGAGAATGAAGAAGCAAAGCCAGGCCAATGCCCAGAAGCGGTAATTCGATGTAAGTCTTTCAATGACAAGGACATTGAGGGCACCTTTTGGCTTGAATAAGCCTACCCAGGCATGACCGATTGTCAGAATCCAGGTGTAGGCAGCTCCCATGTCTTTTGAGAGACGGGCGGAATAAAGGAGGGAACCACCGGCAAGCGTGCATAAGAGAATGAAGGCGAATGCACACCAGTTGAGGACTTTTCTCCAGGTCTCCTTTTTGCCGACATTCTTTTCATGATGCATGACCAAGAATGGAAGATACATCAGGAACAAGGCACAAAGACCAAGGATGAAAAGAATGGAAAGGTAGAGACACGAACTGAACGTGTAGCCATGTCCTCGGATGGACCGAGGAACATTGAACACCTTGACCACATGATAGTAGGTCCACGTGTTCATGTTCTGAACGAGTTTCTGAGCCCAGGTCTTATCCTGAAGGGCTGTCTTCAGGGATGAACGGACCGGAGTACACATCAGAACAAGGAAAATCACAGCGAGAACAGCTAGAACGATGAAAATGATGTTGATGACTCTGATGGCAACGCTTTTTTTCTTTTTGCCAGTTACGGTTTCTGCCATTTTGTATGCCTCCTGATTTAGAAAATATAAAAAATTCCCAAATTCGAAATTAGTTTATCACCAAATCAATAAAAAAGACAACATAAATTGTATATATAAAGAGATTTTTTTAGAAACAACTTTTCTTCAAGACCATATGCGACATGTAGAGGCCAAAAGAGAAGAGGAAAAGCCTGCTGTTATACAATAATCAGCAGGCTTTTCAGTGTGCTATTCAATGGAATTGAATTTGCTTTCCCAACGAAAATATTCTAATGGTTTTCCGAAGAAAAAACAATACATATTTGACAAGAAAGTCGACGTCCTTCCAGCATCCATTTCAGGTAACACTCTATAAAATAGAAAAGTTGCTTCTATATAAAACGATAGAAAACAACGTTATTCATAAAAATATGGAATTCATTTCTCTTTTTCGGTACAATGGTAAAAGAGGTCTAGAAAATGAAAAATGTCAGCGCTATAAAATCCATCCTATTCGACTGTTGGGATACTTTGATCGAATTCCATTGTGAGAATCCCTATTGGAACATCCAGTCTCTGATGAACCACTGCCAGAACAAGGATGAGGTCAATTTTGATGATGTCTTCCGTTTCAGCGAGAACTATTTCAAGCAGTATTACCGTTCCCATTTGGACTATGAAGTCGGTGTGAGAAGCATCCTCTCTCTTTTTGTCGATCATTTCTCGATTCGTCTGGATTGTCCTCTCGAGCAGTGCACACATGAGATTCTTCCTGAGCTTTCTCCCAAGCCTGTGAAAGGCATTCTGGATTTTCTTTCCTTCCTGGATGAGAGAAAGATTCCCTATGGATGCCTATCGAATACCATCTATGAAGAAAAAGATACTCTCGATATCCTCCAAAAGGTGCTTGGCCGTCCTTTCGGATTCCTTTTAGCCTCTTCGAGCGTGAGCGTGAAGAAACCCAATCCCCTCTTTTTCCAGGTCGGAGCCAAAAAGATGGGTGCTGTTCTTTCTTCCTCCATGTATATCGGAGACAAGCTCTACCAGGATGCCTATGGTTCCATGAAAAGCGGATTTGCTTTTTCTGTCTTCCTAGACTGGAAACTTCAGAAAGAAAAGCAGGAAAGAGAACTTCGGGAGATTCATCATGTCGAACCCTTCGATCATATCTATGTCACTTCGTATGATGATTTAAGAAGGATAATCGAAAATGATTGATCTTGCAAAGCTGAATTTCGCCTATTGCCAAAAGGAAAGATATCATCCAAAATTCTTATCGGATGGAAATATCGATGTGGCCGACTTGATTCATCAGTTCCAGAATCTTGCCACCAAGCAGATCGAATCCTTTTCTTTGGGTGAAAAATTCGAAAAAGAGAATTCCCTTCTTTATGTCGTCTTGCGCTATAAGGGATATTTTCTCTCTCCACTGAAAAAGGATGAAGAATATACCCTCTATACCTACCCCACCCTTCCAGGACCGCTTCAGCTCTATCGCTATGCTTTTCTCCTGGATAAGGAAAACAAGGTCGTCTTCTATCTCATCTCCCTTTGGGTCATGATGGATAAAGAGAAAAGAAGAATCGCTTCGGCAAAGAAATTCAGGGAAGTCCTTGAGAAAAGCATTCCGGATTTTTCTCTTGTTCCACCCTTCGATGAAGAAAAACTCGTCAATTTTTCTCTCGACATGGTTTCTTTTCGAAAAGAAAAGGAATATCAGGTCAAAAAAGAAGATATCGATTCCAACGGGCATATGAACAACACCGTCTATCTAAGGATTTCCCAACCGGAATCAGACCACAAGCTTTCCTCTTTCGAATTCGACTATGAAAAAGAATGCTTCGAAAACGATGTCCTTCTTCTTTCCTCTTGTCGAAAAGAAAAAGAGATCATCATCAAGGGAGAAAAAGAGGATTCCGTACTTTCCTTCAAAGGAAAATATCTTTTTTCGTAATTTTTCGTTCTTCGGGTGCAATAGATATGTGATGGAGAAATATTGCTGCTCAAGATGTCACAACCGTGACGAAAGATACATCGGCTACCGAAATGGTGTCCCCTATTGCAGACTTTGTCTTCCTTTCCAGGGAAAACAGGCGGACACCGGTTTTGCAATCCATAAGAATATCGCCCTCCATCTTGAATACCCCCTCAGCGAAAAGCAGAAGAACGTCAGTGATCAGGTCTGCTCACTTCTTTCCAGGAAAAAGAACGTTCTCATCCATGCGGTCACCGGAGCCGGAAAGACCGAGTTGGTCTATCATGCCATGGAGATGTATCTAAAAAAAGGATTCCATGTCGGTTTTGCCACACCACGAAAAGATGTCGTCATCGATTTGCTTCCACGAATCCAGAGCGCATTCAAGAATGCTTCAGCCATCGCTGTCTATGGCGAACACTCCTCCTTATTGGAAGGAGATATCATCGTTTTGACGACTCATCAGCTTTATCGATACAAGGACTATTTCGATCTCTTGATCCTCGATGAGATCGACGCCTTTCCCTATAAAGGGAATGCGCTTCTCCATGAATTCTTCCATCAGTCGATCAAGGGAAACTATATCCTCCTTTCGGCAACACCTTCCAAGGAAGACCTTGAGGAAATCAGAAAGGACAATGGGGAAGTCGTCGAACTCTTTGAAAGATACCATCATGCCCCTTTGCCCTTGCCGGAATATCTTCAGGGAAACATCCTGAAGCAGTATTCCCTTACCTTATCCTATGTGAAGAAATTCCAGAAGGAGAACAAGCCCGTCTTCATCTTCGTGCCGACGATCGAGGAGGGAAAGAAACTCTATCGTTTTCTCTCTTCCTTTCTTTCACAGGGCGCCTTTGTCTCCTCAAAAGAGGAAGAAAGAAGACTCGACATTGAGAAATTCAAGGATGGGGAGCTTCGGTATCTTGTGACCACCAGCATTCTCGAAAGAGGCGTGACGGTGAAGAATCTTCAGGTCATCGTCTTTTTCTCCAATCATGTCCTCTTCGACAAGGCGACCTTGGTGCAGATTGCCGGAAGAGTCGGAAGAAAGATCGATGCCCGGGATGGAAAAGTCCTCTTTCTGGGAAGTGAAGAAAACCAGTCCATACAGGATGCCATTCATGAAATCAATCGATATAATCAGAAAGCCCATCTATTGTAAGTCGTGCATGAAGGAGATAAGGATTTCTCCTATACGGCACCTTATCGAAAAAGAGCCTCTTTTATGTGATGAATGTATAAGTCAGATCAAAATGAAACTCGTTTTCCGCACGGTCTTCTCTACCCGTATCTTTTTTATTAGCGAATATGATGGTCTATTCAAGACCTGGCTGATGAACTACAAGGAATATGGGGATATCGAGCTCGCTCCCTGTTTTCTTTCTGTCTTTCGACCGATTCTGAAATGCATCTTTCCGGATGCTATCTATGTTCCGCTTCCCAGTTCCATCGAAAGAATCCAAAAAAGAGGATTCAGCCACCTCGATGAGATTCTTTCTTCTTCGCATCTTCCTTATCTGAATCCCTTCATCTCCTATGATATCGAAGAGCAGAAGAACAACAAAGGAACAAGGAGAATCAAGAAGAAGAAAATCGAATTGACAAAAGAAGCATTTTCCTTGAAGAATAAGAAAATAGTTCTTTTCGATGACGTTATGACCAGCGGTTCGACCTATCAGCAGTGTCTCGAACTCATCCAGGAAGTCCAGCCGAAGAAGGTTCGTGGACTCATCCTGATGGACAATCTCCATCATGGCCGGATCGGATCCTAGAGAGAAATGCAAGTCTTTATTTATAAATATAAATAAACTATAATTACCTACATAAAGTCCCTCTAGGAGGCTATCATGAATAAACTGCTCAACAAACAACGAAAATGGCTGGTCATCGTTTTGATGATTCAGGCAATAATGATCGGATCTTTGATTTCCCTGTACTACTATCTTCCGGATTTCGAATACTACTTCACGATTCTCATCGCCATGAGTTCCTTCTTCACCATCTTCGACTTCCTTTCGGCCATGGTCTTCAACTTCATCGCCTTCCGAAAGAAAGGAAAGGCCGAGATGAAATCCGCCGAAATCATCGGAAGCGATATCTCGGAAGCCTACATGTTCGGTCAGATCGGCTTGGCTGTCTGCGACAAGGATAGCAATATCCTCTGGGTCAATGAATTTTTGGCATCAAGATTCAACAACATCGTCGATAAATGCATCCTGGATGTCTTCCCAGGTCTTTATCCCCTCACGGATGACACGGCCAACAAGGAATCAGTGAAGATCACCACGGAGAATCATACCTATCAGGTCGTCTACCTGAAGGAAGCGAAGCTGTATGTCTTCAAGGACAACACCGATTTCGAGAACATCTATATCGACAATCAGAATCAGTCTCCCGTCATCGGCTATCTTGCCATCGACAACTACTCGGATATCCAGATTGCCATCGGCGATGAGACGAAATTCGCCGATCAGCTTTCCGACTTGAGAAAGATGATCATGGAATTTGCCGAATCCTCCAACTCTCTCATGCGAAGAATCAAGGATGACCGCTATCTCTTCATCATGACGATGCAGTGCTATGAGAAGATTCTGAAGGACAAATTCTCCATCGTCGACAATGTAAGAAAGAAATTCCCGGAAGGCTTCACCATCTCCATCGGTGTCGCCTATGGCTTCCCGGACTATAGCAAGTTGGCCAAGATGGCGAGTGATGCCTTGGATGTCGCCTTATCGAGAGGCGGCGATCAGACCGTCATCCAGCCGTTTGGCAAGCAGATGAACTACATCGGCGGAAAAACCGAACTGCAGAGCAGCCGCAACCGCGTCAAGACAAGAACGCTTTCCAATTCCTTTGTCACGACGATCAAGGACTTCAAGAACGCCATCATCATTCCCCACGACAATGCCGATTTCGATGCCATCGGTTCGTGTTTGGGTGTCTATCTCATCTGCAAGCATTTTTCCATACCGGCGAAAATCTGCTGGGAAGAGCAGCATATCGAATCCAAAGCCAGAAATGCCGTCGAGAGCCTTTATACCAAGGCGGAGATGAACGATATGTTCGTCAGCATGAAGGAAGTCTCCTCGCTGATTTCCGATGAGACATTGTTAATCTATTGCGATCACAACAACCCGATGATTTCCATCTTCCCGGATCTCTACAATAAGTGCCACAACATCGCCGTCATCGACCATCACCGTCCGCTCACTGCGACCGGAAAGAATATCGAAAATCCGCTCTTCAACGGTATCGACCCTTCGGCATCGAGTGCAAGCGAACTCGTGACGTTCTATATCACCTACAACCCGAATGAGATTCCGATCGACGAAAGAACCGCAACGCTTCTTCTTTCGGGCATCTGCCTCGACACCCATTTCTTCAAGGAACATGCGACCTTGAACTCCTTTGAGGCTTCCGCCCAGCTGAAGAATTTCGGAGCCGATTCCGATCAGGTGACAGACTTCCTCAAGGAAGAACTCGAGGAATATAGACAGAAGATCTTCATTCTCAACAATTCCGAAATCCCATACTATGGCTGTCTAGTGGCGACATCGCCCGATTCGGATATCATCTCGGATGTGACCTTGTCGGTCGTTGCCAATGAAGCCTTGACGATCCGTGGCATCTCACTAAGTTTTGCCATCGGTCGCGTCGATGAACACAGCGTGAAGATTTCTGCCCGTTCGGATGGATCCATCTCCGCCCTTCTTCTCATCGAGAAGCTCGGTGGAGGCGGGCACTTGGCCATGGCGGCCTGCAAGTTGGAAAACACCCATGTCGATGAAGCCAAGGCCAAACTCATGAACGTGCTGAAAGAATATCTCAATGACGCAAAAGTGAACCAGAATTAGGAGGAAACAGTATGAAAGTTTTGATGAAAAAAGATTTACGCAAAGTCGGAAAAAGAGGAGAAATCATCTCCGTCAGCGATGGCTATGGAGCCAACTATCTGATTCCAAACGGATATGCCGTTCTCTATACCGAAGAAGCCCAGAAACAATATGCCCTTGAAAAAGAACAGGAAAGACAGGAGACCTTAAGAAAGACCGAGGAAGCCAAAGTCTTGGCTGAGAAGCTCAAGGGCATCACCCTCGAATTCTCCGCCTCCGCCGGAAGAAGAGGCGAGATGATCGGCACCGTGTCTTTCAAGAAGATTCTCGAAGCCCTGAAGAAGGACTATGACATCAAGTTCGATAAGTCTCAGATTGTCGAAAAGGACGTCATCATCAATGGATTCGGTCTGACCACCTTGAAGGTCGATATCTTCAATGGAGTCCTCGGTGAAATCAGAATCCACGTCTCCCTGAAGGAAAAGAAATAATCATGGCAGACGAGCTTCAACTGGATGAAATCACCCTTTTAGGGAACATTTTTGTTGACGACACGGGAGAGAAGATGCTGACCACAACCCAGCATCTCACGCCCGATGATTTTTCCGATCTAAGAAACAGGGAGATCTTCCGTGCCTGCATCTCCGCCCAGACAAAGGGCAGAGTCGTCGATCTTTCCAGCGTGAGCGAGGAACTGAAGAACAGCAAGACCTTCGATTCCGTCGGCGGAGAAGACTATCTCAATCTCATCATCGAAAAATCCACCAGTTTCGCTCCGATTGAAAACTATATTTCTTCCATCCGCGAGAAAGCCTTGCTCAACCGTTTTCTCAATAAATTAAGCAACATTCTCCAGGATGCCAAGAATAAGCCAATCAAGGATGTCTCCGAATTCATCGGAAAAAGCGCCGATGATATATTGGAAATCTCCCAGCAGAGAAATGTCGCCGAGGCCAAATCTCTCTCCCAGGTCTCTGATTCCTTGATCAACAAATTGGTCAAGCAGACACTGGACTTCAAGGAAAGCGGCATTCCCGCCAATGGCATCACCGGTGTTCCGACCGGATATGGCAAGCTCGATGAACTGACCAAGGGATGGCATAAAGGCGATATGATCGTCATCGGTGCAAGACCTTCTGTCGGAAAAACAGCCTATGCCCTGAATCTTCTCTACAATGTCGCCAAAAAGAAGAAGCCGGTCGTCTTTTTCTCCCTGGAAATGTCCGCCGAAGCCATCGCCATGCGTTTGCTCAACCAAGCCAGCGGTCTTTCCAGCGATGAAATCAATTCCCTAAGCTACCTCGAAGGTTCGACCAAGGACCAAATCCTTGTCGACTGCGAAGGAGACCCGGGAAAAGCAGCCATCTTGGAAAAACTGAGAAGAGGCTTCATGGAGCTTTCTTCCCTTCCTTTCTATATCGATGACAACCCCGGTTCGAAGATGATGGATATCTCCACCAAGTGCAAGAAACTACAGAACCAGATCCGTGAAATCAAGAAGCAGGATATCGCCCTGATCGCCATCGACTATCTCGGCTTGATCACCTCGCCTGGAAAAGGCGGTGACAACCGTCAGCAGGAAGTCGCCGATATCTCCCGTCAGATCAAGCAGATGGCTCGCCAGCTGGCAATACCCGTCATCGCCTTAACCCAGCTTTCCCGTGACAGTGAAAAAAGAACCGATCATACCCCGCAGATTTCCGATATCCGAGATTCCGGTGCCATCGAACAGGATGCCGATATGATTCTCATGCTTTATCGTCCCGACTACTACACGAAGCAGCAGGGCATGAAGACGGAAAAGAAGGACGATGGTGGCACTTCTGGAGAAGACGATATGGAGAATTCTCCGATTTCCAAGGTCAGCATCAAACTCATCAAGAACAGAAACGGCGCCTGCGGCGATGTCGATTTCATCTTCGACAAGGAACACTGCGCCTTCAATGTCGTCAGCAATGATTCGACAGGAATGGATTTCTAAATGCTCTACGATGTCATATCCAGCGGTTCGAAAGGAAACGCCTGTCTTGTCATCTCTTCAGGTGAAGTCATCCTGATTGATTTTGGCATCTCCAAAAAAAGAGTGAATGACGCATTGAAGAACTACAATTTCACCTTTGATGACCTCAAAGCCGTCTTTTTGACGCACACGCATTCCGATCATGCAAGCGATGCCTACCAGACACCCATCGAGAAGCTTTATGCCCCCCAGCCAAAGGTTCCCCATGTCGAATCTCTTCTTTCGGGAGAACATCTTCTCAAGGCCTTCCAGGAAGTCAGGATCGGATCTTTTACCATCACCGCCCTTCCTTTGTCCCATGATTGTATAAACACGATGGGCTATCTTGTCCAGGATGGAAAAGAAAGCCTTCTTTATGTCACCGATACCGGATTTGTCCCAGAGAAGGATTTCCCTTTGATGAACAACTGCACCTACTATCTTTTCGAATCGAACCATGATCCAAAGATGCTCTATGAGTCGAAAAGACCAGACTATCTTATCCGCCGCATCATTTCCGATACCGGGCATCTTAGCAACTATGATTGCTCCTACTATCTGAGCAACCTCATCTCCAAGGACACAAGGGAAGTCGTCCTTTGCCATCTTTCGGATGAATGCAATACCCCCTCTCTTGCCATGGAGACATTCGAAAATGTCATGCAGACCCAATTAGGCTATCTTCCCGATGTGCTTCTCTCTGTTGCCAGCGACAAGAAGGAAACCAAGGGAGGAAGAGAATGAATATCCGTTTTCTCATCCCAGGGAAATGCCGGGAGAAATATATCCTTGATGGCGTGAGTGAATATATGAAAAGGCTTTCCAAATATGCGAAAGTCTCCTTGACCTATCTTCCAGAGGAAAGCGTCTCCTCTCCAAAGGAGAGTGAAATCAAAAAAGCCTTGGAAACGGAAGCCAAAAGAGAACTCAAGCTCATCAAGGACGATGAGGTTCTCTTTCTCTTGGATGTCCATGGAAAGAAGATGGACACGGCCGCTTTTAGCAGGATCATCGAGAAAAAAAGCCAGAAAAGCGGAAATTTCGTTTTCCTTTTCGGTTCTTCGTATGGCCTGGATGACTCTTTAAGAAAAAGAGCGGATGTTCTTTTTTCACTCTCCGATCTCACTTTCACCCACTATATGGCCCTGCTTTTATGTGTCGAGCAGGTCTATCGAGCGATGAAGATCAACAGGGGAGAAACCTACGATAAGTAAGGAATTTCTATCCATTCCTTTCTTTTTTTGATACACTCTTAACGAAAACATGAAACAAAAGAAAAAAATAAGAATCATCTGCGTCCTTTTCTTCTTTTCTCTTTCTTCCTGCAAGACAGCCTCGGGAGGAAAAACTTCCTTCCGCTATGCCCAAGGCCCCTCCTATGACTATGATGGGGTGGCTTTTTATGATGATTCCTATTTCAGCCATGATTCCACCACCTATGATTCCTCTTTGGCCACCTGTTCTCTTTCCTTTGCCATGGCCAGCTTTGCCAGCAACAACAAGGAAAATGAAACGCATCGCTATCAGAACGGGGAAGCCTTCCTTTCGAAGTGCGGATTTTCTGAAATCGATGTGAACAAATACTACAAGATGAAATCCACCACCGATTCTCTCGGTGTCATTTTCGCAAGCAAGAAGATCGGTGATGTCACTTTAGTTGCCGCAGGAATCCGCGGAGGCAACTACGAGATGGAATGGGCAAGCAATCTCACCGTCGGGGATGGCGTAACGATCAAGCAGCACCAGGGATTCTATGAAGCATCGACCATTTATCTCGAAAGCCTTGAGGAATATATCCTCAATCATGCCATCACCGGGGAAATCAAGCTCTGGACGGTCGGGTATTCAAGAGGCGGAGCGACAAACAATCTTTCCATCGGTCGGATCGACCAGAAGATTGCCAAGAATGAACCTCTCTTCCAGGGAAAAGCCAGCCTGAAGAAGGAGAATATCTACTGCTATTGCTTTGAAACACCCATGGGTGCCTCCTTTGAGGAAGAGATATCTCCACGAAGTGAAATCTATTCGAACATCTTCAATATCATCAATTCCAATGACCCGGTTCCCAAGGTCGCCATGAAGCAGCTTTCCTTCACTCGATATGGAATCGACTACTTCCTTCCGGATTCGATCCGCAATGTCTCTTTCAGCAAGATGCTTCCCAAGGTGAAGGAATTCTATTCTGCCATGGATAATCATTCTTCCATCGGAGACTATCTCATTTCGAACTTCAAGATGTCGGGTTCCTATCAGGAGGATGAAGAGGAAGTTCTTCTTTCCTATAAGAAGGCTAGGCTGAATTATCCAAGCGGTCTCTTCCTAGATGAATTCCTAGCGGACCTCACGCTCTTAGGTGTCCAGAGCCGGGAGAATTATGTCGAGCATTTCCAGATCGGACTTCGAAATCTTCTCAATATCGTCTATAAGAATGGTGCTCCAAAGTTCTCTTTGATGACATTGGGTGTCTCGTTTACGAAATACCTTCTCAATTCGAGCAATGTCGATATTCTGATCAACAATCTTCTCCATGATCCGATGTCCTTTGTCAATGAATTCATCGTCTTAACCAATCGTGTCCTGAAAGATCTCGGGATGGACATCAATGCCAATGAGCTGCGCAATGGACTTCTTTCTTTGATCGGTGCTCTAGCTTCGACATTCTTTTCGAATCTCAGCTATTTCTTCACCCTCGTCTCCTCGGATAATATCAAGGCCATCATCTCCGGACACTATCCAGAGCTCTGTCTAGCCCATCTGATGGCCCAGGACAAGAACTACAATCCGAATCCGATTTCCTATAATTCGGATGGAGCCTACTACTATCTCGAAGTCCATGACATCACTGAAAGCTCCTATATCCAGGTGAAGGATGAAAAAGAAAATCTCGAATTCACGATTTCGAATCAGAAGATCAAGAACCGATCCTCTCTTCCGATGGGGTCGAACTCCGATACCTTCTTCCTCTATCTCCCCGTCGAGCAGTCCTATACGATCGAAATCAAGAATGCATCGAGTTATTCTCTATCCTACTTTGACCAGAGAAAGGAAAATCTCACCCTCTATGATGAAAAAGACATTGTAGAAGATCAGGAAGTCAATCTGAAGACGGAGACCTATCCAGAAAAGAAATAGAAACATGCCAATCGAACTTTCTTATAATGAAGTCCTTTATCGAAAAAGAAAGCAGTCTGGAATGTCCAAAAGAAAATTCGCAAAGTTCTTAGGCATCCCACCTCTTTTCTATGGCTATTATGAAAATGGATATGTGAAGCCCAGCCAGAAATATGTCGATATCATCTCCAAGAAGCTCAATCTCGACTATGGACATTATCTAAATGGGATCTCCTCCTATCCGGTGGATCTCGATGAAGGGATGCGTCCCTTTGAGAGGTGGTACAAATCCCTTCTTTCGAAGGTGTGGGTCAAGGTCGTCTTTTTCATCCTTCTTCTTTCCTCTATCTTCACCACGGCCTTCAGTTTCTATAAGTACAACGACACCATGAATCATGCCGAGAAGTTCTATACCCAGGAATATCTCGACTTCACCTCCGCGGTCAAGGAAAAGGGATCGGTGACGTTCTCTCTCTTCCATGAATTCTCCCGACCGGAGATTCATCTCTCTGAGAAAGACCGGTTCATCTCGATTTCGACTTCCAAGGAAACCTATGCCCTAAGAGACCTGAACTGCTATATCCACTACAAGGAAGACAACATAGCCATCTACTATATCGTCCCGAATCTCGCCCAGGCTTCTCTGGAATACATCAATGTCCAATATATCGACTATTCTTCCTTCACCAAGCTGATTTCGAAGTTCTATATCAAAGACGAAGGCTTTGTCTTCTCAGATGAAATCTATTACGAAGACAATGTCGTCCTGCAGAAGGATGATCCTCTCTATAGCGTAGCCAAAGAGAAGATGTCTTCGCATCTAGATACCATCAATTCCGACTTCAACAGGCTCATCAAGGAAAAGACCGGGATGGAATATGACTTCTATTCCGAGCTTCTAGTCGATCATAAGAAAGGCGCTGTCGATAACCTCTTCTCGGAAATCATCTTCCTTGCCCTCGGCATACTTGGCATCGGACTAAATGGCCTATTCCTCTTTGCGATTCTTTTTGCCATCTTCTTCGGACTGAAGGAAAATGAAGAGAAAAGAAAAAGAATACTCACCGCCAACCTGGAATACCAGCTTGTCTATCCGGTTCCGGAAATCAAGGAAGAACCCATCCGAAAGAAGAAAAACGGAAAAGTCATCCGCAGGGAAATCAAGAACGATATCCGCTTCTTCCCGTTCATCCCAGAGACGGTGCTGGAAATTGTCGGCATCTGTCTTATTCTTCTAGGGTCAGTGCGTATCTTCCTAAATGTCTACAACCTCTTCTTCAGCGATGGCATCAACCAGGAATTCTACAATCAGACATCGAGCAATCTCTTCAAGATGTTCACTGTGGGCATGTTCCTTCTCTACTTCATTGACTTCGATATCTTCCTGGAAGATAGAAGAAACCTGAGAAACTTCTTCCTCTATGGCTTAGTCTTCTTTGGTCTTTATTTCATCGAATGCATCCTGTTAGATTACCTATCCAAGACAAGAGGCTTAGTCAATATCGTTTCCGCCTACTATGTCATACCGAACAACTTCGGAACGATCTCGTGCTATTTTGGAATCATGTTCTTCCTCTTCTATGAGCCAAAATGGCTCAATACGAATAAGAAGAGAACCTTCTTTCGACTTCTCTGCATTCTTCCGATTGCCTGGATCTTCACTTCCTCCTTCATCTTCCTGAACTACAAGAACTGGGGATGGAATCTCAATAACTGGCAGCTCTATTTCTTCGATTCGGAAAGACCGCAATTCTCCTTCCTCTGTGTTTCCTATCTGATCGGACTCTACTTCATCCGTTCGTTCTACAAGAAGAAATACGGACCGGAGAAAGCCAAGCGTCTCTTCAACGGAAA
>CAVCCX010000012.1:30600-40752 GCA_963600815.1 Bacteroides uniformis
GGGGTGAAAATCCCCTTTTTGTTTGTTTCTTTTTTCTTTTTCTCTTCCTTGAGGAACCAAGGATGCTATAATGGTGTCAAGGAAAAGGAATAGAAAATATGATCAAGAAAAAACAAATCGTAATGACAAGTCTCCTCTCACTGGTTCTTTTATGTGGATGCGGAAGAACAGCAGCCGGAGGAATTGGTTCTGCAGGTCAGACATCCGTGAAGGATGGAAAAGACGGAGCCAATGGAAAAGATGGCAAAGACGGACAGGCTTTCCTGAACGGAGAAGGAGAACCAGCTGCCACTTTAGGAAACAATGGTGACTCCTATATCGATACCAAGACCTATGAACTCTATACAAAGAAAAATGGTGTCTGGATCAAGGAAGGTTCCCTAAAAGGGAATAACGGTGAGAACGGAACTGACGGAAAAGATGGTAAGGATGGAGAAAACGGTGAAGACGGACATACACCCGTCATCACCATCGGTGAGAATGGAAACTGGTATGTCGATGGCGTCGATACCGGAAAGAAAGCCACCACGGATTCCCAGGAATATATCGTCACCTATGATCTCGATGGTGGTGCAATGCCAGAAGGCATCCTCAGCGCAACGAGAGTGAAATATGGTGAATGCATCATAGATCTTCCTACCCCGACAAAAGAGAATTTCATTTTCGAAGGCTGGTACCTCAATGAAGGCGAAAACGAAGGGAAATTCACAGCGACGACTCCCGTCACCAAAGACATCACCCTGAAAGCCAAATGGAAATCCATCTATTCCCAGGTGTTCACGGTTTCCTGGCTGAACTATGATGGTACCCTGTTGGCAACCGACTCTGCGAATTATGGAAGCGTTCCTTCCTATACAGGAGAAACACCGACCAAGGCATCCGATGGTGAATATGATTACACCTTCTCTTCCTGGTCACCAAGCGTACAGGCAATCTATCAGGATACCAGCTATGTTGCTCAGTTCACAAAGAAAGCGAAGACGATCAAGGTGACATTCGATCTGAATGGAAAAGGAACCATCAATGCTGATGGATTCACCAACAATGTCTATACGGCATCCTATGGTTCTGTTCTTTCGATTCGAAACTTCAAAATCGAATACAATGAGAGTGCGGGAACAGACTTCATTTCTTCCTGGTATACCGATGCTGCTTTAACGACACCGGCATCATTCCCGATGATCATCAAGAATGATATGACCATCTATCCAAAGTGGGAGGATCAGAAGAATATGTTCTCCTATACCTATGATTCTGAGAATCAGGGATATATCCTCAAATCCTTCAAGAATACAACCAGTTCCACAATACAGCAGGTGACCATTCCTTCGACCTATAATGATGGTACGAATGGCGAGCATCCTGTCATCGCAATGAGGGATACCTTCCGCAATGTCACAAATATCAATAAGGTCATTCTTCCAGATTCCATCAAGACGATTGCAGAAGGGGCATTCTCGAATTCGTTTGTCACTTCTGTCACACTCCCAAGCACTTTGGAGAAGATTCCGGCTTCGTGCTTTAAAGACTCTTCCTTATCTGAAATCACGATACCGGATACAGTCACGGAATTGGGCGCATATGCTTTTTATGGAACCAAACTCGAAGAAGTCGTTTTGCCGGATAATATCACGGAGATTCCTGAATATTGCTTTGCTGAGAATTATCATTATAATGATTTTGGTTACACATATGGCATTATAAATGTAACACTCCCAAGCAAATTAAAAAAGATTTCAAGTTATGCATTCTCCCATTGTTATAATTTAGCTTCTATCAATTTACCAGATACATTAGAAGAAATTTTCAAGTATGCATTTAGGGGTTGTTCTCGGATTACATCTTTAGAGTTGCCGACCAATTTAAAAACTATCGGTCAGACTGCATTTTGGTGTTGTACAAATTTATCTATCATAAAATTCAATTCGAAATTAGAAACAATCGGAATGCAAGCATTTTCGAATTGTTCAAAACTAGAATCCATCATTCTTCCTTCAACAATCACATCTCTTGGTCAGGGTGTATTTTATGATGATAGCATCCTCACCATCTATGTCGAAGCAGAATCGATTCCGACTGGATGGAATTCTAATTTTGCAGGCACTGGTCCTATCGTCTATCTTCTCTCTGAAACAGATCCAGGAACCAAGGAAGGAAACTACTGGCATTATGTCAACGGTCTTCCTGAGAAATGGTAGACTGAATCATTTCCAGCCATTCTTGTAAGCATTTTCTTTACAAGAATTACATTTCATAAGGAATATTGTACACTTCCATAGAAAGTGAATTCATTGCTGAATACGTAAACCGCTTTTATGAATTTCTAGTTGCATCGATTGCTTAAAAAACATAATATAGTTCACAAGATTTTGGATAAAGGAGGCTTATCATGCAATATATCGAAAAAATCTTTCCGGAATTAGCAAATCAACCGGTTGCTGTCATCTGTATCTATTTCGCAATCCTCTTTGTCATCTATTTCATCACCATCGTCGCTTCTTGGAAGATGTTCGTCAAGATGGGTGAAAAAGGATGGAAGTGTCTCATTCCGATCTACAGCAGCTATATCTTGGTCAAGAGATGCTCCAAGACAAAATTCTTCTGGCTCACCTTCCTCTTTGCCATCGTTGTCGGTGTCTTGAATGCCACTGCCACGGCTCTTGGAAGTGAAAATGCAGCATCTGTCGTTCTCAATGTCTTCATCATCATCCTTGGCATCATCATGCTCGTCTGGCAGATCATCATCTACTATCATATCTCCAAGTCCTTCGGCCATGGTGTCGGATACACAATCGGTCTCATCTTCCTTCCATTCATCTTCCACCTCATCCTCAGCTTCGGTTCTTCCGAATACATCGGAAATGCCACTGAGAAGAAGTAATCATCCTCTATTGTCATTCCTGAGTTCCGCAATCCTGCGGAACTCTTTTTCGTTCTAGGAAAAATACTTTTTCCATTTTTTGGAAAAACCGGCATTTCAGTCTCTGAAAGTATTGGAAAACCCGGTTTTTTGGTGTCAAAAGTCTTTAGAAAAAACGGCAAGAGTGGTAGAATAACCAAAAACAGGAGGCATCCATGTTCAAAAGAAAGATAGAAGAAAGACTGAATGCATACTACATGGATGAGAATGCAAAGATTCTCATCATCGATGGCGCAAGACAGATCGGAAAGAGTTTCATCATCCGGAAAACCGCATCCGAACATTTCGGGAATTATGTGGAAATCGATCTGAAGTCCGACTATGAAGGTGAACAGCTCTTCAAGGATGTGAAAACCACCAAATCCTTCTATCTGCTTGTCGGATCCCTGTATGGGGATAGGCTCAACACGAAAGAGGATACCATCATCTTCCTAGATGAAATCCAGTATTATCCTTCCCTCATCACCCTATTGAAGGACCTGAAGAAAGAAAACAGATATCGCTATATTGCCAGCGGTTCTCTTCTCGGTGTGACGATGAAGCACATTTTCATTCCGATGGGTTCCATCGATGAAGTGAAAATGTATCCGATGGATTTCGAGGAATTTCTCTGGGCAAACAATGTCGGAAAAGAAGTGATTGACTATCTAAGACAATGCTTTGTAGAGAAGACCTTGGTTGATGAACCCATCCATAAGAAGATTTTCTCCTTGTTCAAGGATTATCTGATCAGTGGAGGACTTCCAGACAGTGTCATCGAATATGTCCTCAATCGGAATGTCTTCAGGACAAGGGAAGTGCAGTCCCAGACTTTCACCTACTATAAGGACGACTGCTCAAGATATGATACAGAGCAGAGACTGAAAATATCCAAAGTCTATGATCTTCTGATATCCAATATAGCAAACAAAGTGAAGAGAATCTTCTTCAAGAAAATCGAAAACAAGGAGGATTCCAATCTGGAAACCTATGAAGATGAATTCGACTATCTTGTAGCCTCGGGCGTTGCCAATCAGACCTATGCTGTCAGCAACCTTGTCTTTCCTCTCAATGAATCCATCACCAAGAACTTAGTCAAGCTGTACTACAATGACGTCGGAATCCTGACGAATCTTTTATATAAGACCAATATTCAGGCCATACTCAATCAGGACAAGGGAATCAATCTCGGATCTGTCTATGAAACCGTCTGTGCCATGGAACTGACCGCCCATGGACATAGGCTTTTCTATTTCGACAACAAAAAGATCGGTGAAGTCGATTTTCTGATCAATGACTATGAGAATCTGAATATTCTTCCCATCGAAATCAAATCCGGAAAGGATCGGTACAATTTCAGGGCGATACCAAAGCTGGTTTCCAAGGATGGAAACTACAAATTGCCTTTCGGATATGTTTTTGGCAACCAAAATAAGTGTGAAAGAAAAGACGACCTCTATCTCCTTCCCATCTATATGATTATGTTTCTCTAGTAGACCTTGTTGTTGATCAGATCATAGAAGGCATTGATTTCTTCTTTAGTCATTCCACCTTCCAATAGATAATTCTCAGCACCTTTCTGATAGTCTTTCTTTTCTTTTTCTTCATCAGTCAATGTCGAAAGAAGACATTCCATGAAGGAATCGAAATAGAGAGAGACAATTGCCTGATATTTCTCAGAGGATGTCGTCTTATTGATCCTATAGTAGTTCTGATAGGTCATCATATAGTCAGCACACATCTCATCATAGGTCGCTCCACAAAGAGCTTCGATCAGGGCACAGACAAATCCAGTGCGGTCTTTTCCTTCCATGCAGTGGATATAGAAAGGAGCTGAATTCTTCATCAGATGTCGAAATCCTTTCACGACACTCTTCTTATAGGTATCCAAGGTATACCCAGAACCCATGGAAAGAAGAATGACCTTATTCTCCTCATAGAGTTCTTTTGTATATTCCGAAGAGAATTCCTCATCTGCAAGATATCTTTCCATATCATCCTCTGAATCGGCTAAATCCATGATGGAGGAGATGGAATTCTTTTTTAGAAGAGAATCGGTGATGGCTGCTCGATTGCGGCTATCATCCACAGGACTGGCTCCCCGATAGATGAAATTCTCCTTGAGCGTCCCTCCCGTGAGGGCACGGAAATTGGAGAACTCCTCATCACTCTCATAGGAATCCCGATCCAGGGAATAGGTCTGGCTGAGGGCCAGCTGGGTGACAGAATATTTTCCTTTGTCATTCAATGTGATATCGACCCTCATCGTGGAATCGAGCTTGGCTGTCTTCCAGATGCCGACATTGTTGTAGGTGATGAGAATATCCTTATTGGCAGGATAGGCGACGACAACCGGCATGCCATTCTTCACATAATAGCCATCGAAATAAGGAATATCCGTCAGGGTATATCCATTCGAGAAGGATACATCCACGCTATCGCCTAATTCGAATCCTAAGTCCTGGAAACCCTGAAGCGTGCAGTCGACAACGGCAGCATCGAACTTCACATCCTGAGAGATGGAAGCAGAAAGAAGCGATGGATTCTTGTTTTCCACCTTACAGGAAGAAAGAACTATAGAAAGAACAGCCAAGGAAGCCTTCTTCATCATTTTATTTTTCATGGAATGATTCTCCTTTTATAGAATCGACTTCTTGACCTTGCTGATACGCTTGGAAGAAGAGATGGCATTGACAGGACAGACAAGAGAGCATAAAAGACATCCGACACATTTTCTTCCATCAATCTGAGGATGATCATCGACCATCATAAGAGCCTGATGTCCGCCATCCAGACAGGAAAGATAACATCTTCCACACCCGATACATTTCTCCTTATCGAAGAGAGGATAGACCATGCTGTTTCGGCTCAGCTTATCCGGTGTGACGATATTCTCGATTCCTTTTCCGATGATGTCATCAAGACTTCCTAGATGATGAGAAGAAAGATAATTCTTCGTTCCATCGATCAGATCGTCAATGATGCGATATCCATATTGCATGACAGCAGTCGTCACCTGGATATTCTGACAGCCAAGGGCTAAGAATTCCAAGGCATCCTGCCAGGTCTCGATACCTCCGATTCCTGAAAGAGGAACGTTTTTAAGTTCTTCATCAGAGGCGAGATCATAGATGAAGCGGAGTGCAATCGGCTTGACTGCCTTTCCGCTATAGCCAGAGACGGATGTCTTTCCATCGACATTGGGGTCTCCTTCCATCGTGGACAAGTCCACATTCGTGATGCATTTGACCGTATTGATGGCAGCGATGCCATCCGCTCCACCCCTGATGGCTTCAACAGCCGGTGGGACCATATCGGTAAGATTCGGTGTCATCTTGGCCAGTATCGGAAGAGAAGTTCCTTTTCTTACGGCCTTCGAGAGAAGATAGACCATCTTCTCATCGGCACCGATGGCACTTCCCATCTTCTTCTTGGTCATCTGTGGACAGGAAAAATTGCATTCGATGATATCACATCCTGCCTTTTGGGCAAGAATAGCCAGTCTTGTCCATTCCTCTTCGCTCTGTCCCATGATGGAAGCGACAATGACTTTATTCGGATAATTCTTCTTCAGCTTGGCAAGAATGGCGAAATTCTCTTCCACGGTATGTTCCGAGATCTGTTCGAGGTTCTTAAAGCCGATAAAGGGTGTATCATCCTTCTTTATAGCTGAGAAACGAGGAGAGACCTCCTCAGGGACATAGAATCCGATTGTCTTATAGACAATGCCTCCCCATCCCATCTCGAGAGCACGAGCACACATCTCATAATTGGATGCGACAACAGAAGAAGAAAGGAAGAATGGATTTTCACATTTCACACCCATGAATTCGATTCCCAGGGATGGATCATCTTCTCTTTCTGGATAATCTGGAAGACAGGAAATGGCCTTTCTGATCGCGACTTTCTCATCAAAATGGATACAGGCTTTTTCACAATCACCTGGACAGGAAAGACAGATATCCTTCTTTATATATTTCCCTGCTCCTTCCATATTCTGGAAACGGACCGATCGTAGAAAGGACGAAGGATGAAAGTTCTTCTTGCAGGCCTGATCGCATTTCGCATTGTGGCAGAGAAGACATTTCGAAGTGATGTGACGCAATATGGTTTCTTGATGTTCCATAGGATATCCCCTTGTCGATTCATCCATTCCTTAATAAATAGACAGAAGCACAATATATCCCGAAATGGATGAATCTTTTCTTGGTAAAAGTATAGTTTATGCCAAGAGAAAAGTCCATAAAAGCCAAAAGACTTTCTCTCCTCTTCTCATTTCCTTTTTTATCGGCTAGACTATAGAAGTCTCATCCTAGATGAGACTTCTATAGGAGAAAGAATCATGGAAAACCTCATTCCGATTGGAAAAATGGCCGAAATCAACCACATCACGATTGCCACCCTCCGCCTCTATGATGAAAAGAATCTGCTCAAGCCGCATTTTATCGACCCGGTGAGCAAATACCGCTACTACACCCTCGAACAGAATGCACGTCTGGATCTCATCGCCTATATGAAGGATCTCGGAATGAGCCTGAAGGAGATTCAGAGAGTCCTCACGAAAGAGAATATCGATGAAATCGAAGCGATTCTCTCGATGAAGAAGGAACAGATCTATCAGGAAATCAAGAAACTGAAGATGCGACTCCATTTCGTGGATGATTCCATCATGAAGATCGAACGCTATAGAAAGTCGCCTCTGACGGGACATGTCTCTTTGGAATACATCCAGCAGAGATACATCTATGGCATCGACTGTCCCTATGATTTTTACACAAATGGACTGGTTGACTATGAAAAAGACCTCGCTCTTTTCCGAAACCACCTTTTCGAACTCGGTCTCGAACAAGTCTACTGCTACCATGTCGGAACATCCATCACCAAGGAAGACTTCCTAAAGGGTGTCCTGAAGCCAGACAAGATTTTTCTTTTCTCGGATCACAAGATCGAGAATCTGAACCTGGAGAAAATCGAATCGAGCATGTTTCTCACCATCTACTGTTCTTCCTTCGATGAAGAAAAAGAATGCATCCTGAAGATCCAGGAATACTGCAAAGAGAACCACTATTCCATCAATGGAGACTACCTCTGTGAGGAAATCACGGAGTTCAATGTCTTCGATGAGAACAAGAGAAACATGTTCCTCCGCCTCCAGGTTCCCATCCGATTCACGTTCTGAAAGCGCTTGACTCTCTTCTAGGGATAGGCTTTAGACTATTCCTAGCGAAAAAGGAGCTTTCAAAAAATGAGTAAAGTCCGTATTGTTCAGTATGGTTGTGGAAAGATGGCCAAGTACACCATCCGCTATGCCTATGAGCATGGCGCAGAGATCGTCGGAGCCATCGATGTGAATCCAGATGTCATCGGCATGGATATCGGTGATTTTGCCGAACTCGGCGTGAAGACCGGTGTCACCATCCAGAAGGATGCCGATGCCGTCTTGGACAGCTGTGATGCCGATGTCGCCATCGTCACCCTCTTCTCCTTCATCAAGGATATCTATCCGATGGTCGAGAAATGTGTCAGTCGTGGCATCAATGTCATCACCACCTGCGAAGAAGCCATCTATCCATTCACCACCGCCGCTGCCGAGACCTACAAGCTGGATCTTCTTGCCAAGGAAAATGGATGCACCATCACCGGTGCTGGCATGCAGGATATCTTCTGGATCAACATGGTCGCCTTAGCGATCGCCGGATCCAACAAGGTCACGAAAATCAAGGGTGCCTATTCCTACAATGTCGATGAATATGGTATGGCCTTAGCCAAAGCACATGGCGTCGATCTCACCAAGGAAGAATTCGAAAAGCAGATTGCCCATCCGGAAGTCTTCGAAGCCAGCTATGCCTACAATTCCGTCGAAGCCTTGGCCCATAAGCTTCATCTCACCATCACCGACATCAAGCAGGAACATGTTCCCTGTGTCCTTGACCATGACATCTATTCTGAGACCATGGGCAAGACCATCGAAAAAGGAAAGGTCATCGGTATGTCCGCTGTGGTCACTGCCAAGACACTCCAGGGCATCACCATCGAAGAAGAGACCATCGGCAAAGTCTATGACAAAGGCGATGGCGATATGTGCGACTGGAAGATCGAAGGGGAACCGGATGTCGAATACCATGTCGTGAAGCCGAACACCGTTGCCCATACCTGTGCCACCATCATCAACCGTATCCCCACCCTCATCAATGCAAGACCTGGCTATGTCCCATGCGATGAACTCGATACTCTGAGCTATCTTCCTTATCCGATGGAATTCTATCTCGACTGATATTTCTATAGAACCCATAAAATCAGGCCTTCGCGGGCCTGATTTTTCCTTTTCCGATATTCTAGAACTTCGTCAGACAGAGATTGGCAACACGGATGAAGACCTTTTCGATTTCTCTTGTATCCTTCTCACTGAGATCGACTTCACTGAATAAGGAGACTTCTCCTTCTTTTTCACATCCTGGAAGAAGAAAGCTTCTTTCATAGATTTCGATATCAGAGACGATTTTCTTTACGAGTCTTTCTTCTTCCTCACTGACATCCATCAGGTTGAACTTCTCCAGGATGATTTCCTGAAACTGATTCTTCATTTCCTTATAGGACGGAAGATAGGGCTGAAGAGAAGAATGAAGAGAAGGAAAATAGGCTTGGCTTGCCTTATCCATAAGACAGAGAAAGGCTACACGGGCTGAACATCCTCTCTTCTCTGCTTCCCTTTCACAGTTCAGGGCATGTTGGGCAATGGAATAGAAGGTCTTGCATTGTCCGTTATAGAGACATAAAAGACTTAAAGAATGAGCGATATCCAACAAAGAGATTTCCTTCTCCTTCAGATGGACCAAATCGATCTTTTTTCCTGTGAAAGTGACAAATCCGCTCATAGCTTCTCCTCCTTGTCTAAGAATCTTCTTCTATTTTAGCAAAGAAAACAAATGAAATCTTGAAAAACACTTCAAAAACCTTTATCATATATAGGCTTTCTTTTGGCCCCATCGACAAGCGGCTTAAGTCACAGCCCTCTCAAGGCTGTATTCACGGGTTCGAATCCCGTTGGGGTCACCATCATTGTATATTATCTGATAGATTTCTATCAGATTTTTTTGTTTTATCTATAAGATCCATAAAATTCATAACGCAAAACATAGCCGCTAATTATAGAATATCATCTAAAATCATCTTCCGAAATGAAAATGATTCGTTTCATCCAAGGTAGAATAACGAAAAGGAAAAAAACGAACCGAAGCCAATCGTGTCACCAC
>CAVCCX010000013.1:0-35913 GCA_963600815.1 Bacteroides uniformis
TTCATCATGCCCAGGATTTCGGCGAACGAGAGGCTATATTCTTGCGATTGCCATATTGTTTTTGAAGCCGAAAGTTGCATAAGAATGAATCTTTGATAAAATATAAGGCGTGCGATTTTAGAGGTCACAATATGAAAAAAGAGAAAAAACAGAAGTCGATGACCGTTGTCATCGGGGCGTCCAGACTTGGCGCTTCCATCGCCTCCATGGCCAGCATGGATGGTGTATATACTTCCATCATAGACATCAATGCCGAGGCTTTCCGAAAATTGGATTCCGGCTATTCCGGCTACACTGTGGTTGGCGATGCTACAGATTCCAATGTCCTGAAGAAAGCCCATATCGAAGAGGCCAAGGAATGCGTCATCGCCACAAGGGATGATGATACGAATATCTTTTTGGCCTATCTGATTTCGGAATTGTATAAGACACCGTATATCATCGTCCGACTTCGTGATGAAAGAAAAGCAGCCATCCTTTCCAACCCTCGCATCAAGGTGATTTCCACCGCCATGCTTTCCTTGCAGGCCTATAAGTCCATCAAATCACTGGAGGATTAATGTCATGAATATTTTAGTTTGCGGCGGAAGAGCGGAAGCCGACTATGTTCTCTCGGCGTTTCGAAAACACGGAAACAGAATCGTTGTCCTCAATGAGGATGACGATACGGCTGATTTGTTGAGCGAGCACTACAGCCTGGATATCTTCAAGGTCGATCCGACCAAGATCTATTCCTATGAGATTGCCGATGTCACCAATTTCGATCTGGTTGTCGCACTGATGGAAAAGGATGCTGACAATTTTGTCGTCTGTAAAATCGCCAAGGAACTCTTCCATATCAAAAAGGCCATCTGCACAGTCACCAACCCGAACAACGTCGCGATTTTCCAGAGATTGGGTATCGATTCCCCCATCTCCGCCTCCTATCTTCTCACAGAGAGAATCCGCGGCGAATCGGATGTCGAATCCATCTTTAGAACACTTTCACTCGAAGATGAAAAAATCGTCATCACCGAAGTGAAAATCTTGGAAACATTCCCGTGCGTCAATCAGACATTGGCACAGCTTCAGCTTCCGAATAGTGGAAACATCACCTGTATCTTCCGTGATCCGGACGTCATCATTCCACGCGGAAATACCGTGATCGAAGCCGGGGATACCATGGTCATTGCCTCAGCGATGGAAAGCCAACAGGAACTCATCGACTATCTCAAGTACGGTCCGGATGAAGACCTCAAAAAAGAAAGGGAAATCCAGGCCAATGAATCCAAGCGTCTTGCAAAGGAGAAGGAATTTGACGAGATTGCCCTGAGAAACAAGGAAATCAAGGAAGCCTGTGACAAGGCTCTTGCTCTCGCCAATGATGAATTCGATTCCAAGATTCAGAAGAAGCAGGAAGAATATGATGCTCTTCTGAAGGAAAAAGAAGAACTCGAGAAGAGACTTGCTCAGTTTGAGACTGCGTCGACTGGTTCAAAAGAGGATTCCAAGACTGAGGAAGCGGAAAAGAACGATCATGAAGAAAAGTGAGAATTTATTGTTCGAATACCATTTTGACCGGGCAAAGCAGGTCAAAGGACCGCTTCTTGTCCTTGGTTATTTCGGGTATTTTCTGATTGTCATCGGTCTGCTCGTCCTTCTTCCCTTGATCATGCTTCCTTTCTATCCAGAGGAAGCGGAGCACTATTATGCCTTCGTCATCCCGGGAAGTGCCGCGCTTGTCCTCGGTATTCTTTTCTTCCTTTTTATCTTTCGACGTCCACAGGGAAAACTGACCTCCATCGAGGACTGTATTCTGGTCATCGGAGTCTGGATCTTAGTTATCGTCTTTTCTTCCATTCCGTTCCTATTCTATGGATACAATATGACGCAGGCTCTCTTTGAGTCGACATCCGGCTATACAAGCGCGGGTTTGACGATCATGAATTGGTCCAAGGAAATCAAGACCTTGGAGGATGGAACAACGGATGTCTATTCCCATATGCTCTTCTTCCATCGTGCCCTTACCGAACTTGTCGGCGGTATCGGCTTGGTCTTGGTCGTCTCGAGCGCCATCTCAGAACGATCCGGACTCAACCTCTATCTCCTGGAAGGACATAACGATAAACTTCTCCCGAACCTGGTGAAATCGGCACGACTGATTTTCTCCTTATATCTCGGATTTGTCGTGATGGGAACACTCTTATACATCCTTGTCGGTGTCAATCCTTTTGATGCCATGTGCCATTCGATGACGGCGGTGGCGACCGGTGGCTTCTCCACCAAGGCCAACAACGTCAACACCCTGGTCCAGGAAGTCTCCATGAATGGAGAGTGGCGAGGAATCCTTGTGGAACTTATCACGGAACTTCTCATGCTTCTCGGCGGTACGAACTTCGTCATCCACTATTCACTCTTAAGAGGAAAATTCAAAGTCCTGAAGCATTATGAATTCTTCGTTTTCTTTGGAATCCTCGTCGTCATCTGGCCATTCATGATTGTCGGATTCAGCCAATACTTCGGCGGAAATATCATCGCCGGACTCCGCTATGGAACCTTCGAGATGATCTCCGGTCTTTCGACAGCCGGTTTCCAGGCTGTCGACTCCTATCAGGCGCATACCTATGTCACGTCCATCTATTCTTCCTCGGCGACAGGAATCTATAATTTTGCGCCGATCAATACATCCATGGGAAGTGTCTCGATCGCAACAGGATATGCATCGGGAAGCATCATCAAATTCCCGACCTATCTTCTCTTCCTTCTCGGCCTGATGATGATGGTCGGTATGCAGAATGGTTCCACCACCGGTGCTATCAAGCAGAGCCGTATCGCACTGCTTTTCATGGATATCAATCATCGTATTCGTGCGGCCATTGGAAAGCCAGAGGAGTACAGGGTCCGAACAACCTATAAATTCGGTGTCAAGGTCCGTGTCAGCCAGGATGAAATCACAGAAGCCGAAACCTTCATCGGCATCTATACTGCCGTTGTCCTATTGGGAACCTGCCTCATCTCGGCAATCTCCTATGGAACCGGTCTGAAAAGAGGAGACGGAACATTGGACGCCTTTACCTTCACGGATGTCTTCTTTGAATATTCCTCTGCGGTGGGTACGGTCGGTTTGGGATGTGGCATCACTTCCTATAGCAACTCTCTGACGTCGGGTGGGGCTGCCATCCTCTGGATCGAGATGGTCGGCATGCTTCTCGGCCGTCTTGAAATCTTTGTCTATTTCCACCTCTTTGGAAAGATCATGCGTTTCTTCCACAACAAAAAATATATGTACAACGCAGACAAGGAAGCTGAACTCATGGAAAACAAGCAGAAAGAAAAATGGAGTGAGGAGAACGTCATCAAGACGGCTCACAACACGAAATTCGATTTCAAGCCGACATCCAGAAAATAAGATGAAACCAAAGACCACGTTGGGTGATACCGATTTGGTCTTTTTTCGTCTCATTTTTTACCGATTGCGAAATTTCCACAAAAATATCTTTCACTGAGAGATAAGTCGTGCTATAGTATTTCCCATCAATATCTCACAATGAAAGATATTCAAGGAGGACTATGACGGAAAAAGATGTGATGGATAAGATGTTCGATCTTGCCTTCCAGATGAAAAACGAGCAGTCGAAGATGCCGTTTTTCACGACAATCTCCGAAGGGGAGAGAGGCATCATCGGGCTTCTTGGCAAAGCCTATCCCAAGCCATTCAGTTCCGGTGACTTGGCTGAAAAGATGTTCATCGGGACGGGAAGAGTCGGAAATGCCCTGAAATCCTTGGAGAGAAAAGGATTGATCTACCGTGAAAAAGATGAGAAGGACAAAAGAAAGGTCTGGGTGCATCTGACAAAACTCGGCTATCAGAAGTTCCAAATGATTGATAAGGCGAGCATGAATTTTCTAAAAGATCTCATCGAGAAGGTCTCCATTGAGAAATTCAGTACTTTCTTAGATCAGTTTGAAGAGGTTCTTCAGGCAGGCGAAGAGATCAAGAAAAGAAAGGAGTATCAGAATCTATGGTAAAATTGCTCAAATATCTACGAAAACAGGATTGGTTTGTCATCGTTCTGATTTTGGGTCTGACGATTCTTCAGGTCTACTGCACAATGACTTTGATGGATTCGATATCCAATATCACAAAGTCGATTCAGTATCTCTATTATCATAATAATCCAGCGGAAATCTTAGGCACTATGTACAATGAGGCCACGTTCTCCTGGGAGGCTATCGATGGACAAAGAGAGGTGCTTTCCTCTCTCATCGCAGCCCAGACAGGAAAAGAGGCTTCCTCTGTCAGCGAGATGATCCATGGCATTGCCATCGCCAGCAGCGGCGATATCTGGTTTCATGGCGGCATGATGCTTCTTCTGGCCTTGAGCATGGTGGCCTGTCAGGCCTTGATTGCCGTTCTGGCCGCGGGTATTTCTTCCCATCTGGCGACGATTCTCAGAAAAGACATCAACGACAAAGTCACTTCCTTCTCTCTTGCCGAACTCAATCGATTCTCCACGGCTTCTTTGATCACACGATCGACCAACGATGTGCAGATGTATCAGATGTCTTTGCTTCTGATGATGCGTATGTTCTTCTCTGCTCCGATCACGGCCATATGGGCTGTTTTGAAGATCCAGTCGATTTCCTGGACCTTGATGGTTCCAGCAATCGCCGGCATCTTCGCTCTTGTCTTCGGTCTTGTCCTGATGCTTGTTTTAGTCATGCCGAAATTCAAGGTTTCCCAGAAACTCTTGGATAAGGTCAACGGTCAGACAAGAGAGAATGTCTCAGGTATCCGTGTTGTCCATTCCTACAATGCCGAAGAATATCAGAAAAAGAAATTTGCCAAGACGAATGATGAACTGACGAAAGTCCAGATGTTCACTGGAAAGGCGATGGCGATTCTCTCTCCTTATATTTCTCTCATCATGAATGTTGTCTCCCTTCTTGTCTATTGGATCGGCGCTTCCCTCATCAATGATGGAAAAACTGATTATGCCCAGGTTCTTTCCATGATGATGCTCTCCACTCAGGTCGTTATGGCCTTCATGATGCTGTTGATGATGTTCTATATGATTCCAAGAGCCAATGTCTCGGCAAAGCGTATTCTGGAAGTCTTGGAAACAAAGAATTCGATTGTCGATCCTGCTGTCGAAGAAGAAAGAAAAGAAGTCGGGAGTGTGGAATTCAAGGATGTCTCTTTCTCCTATCCGGATGGAGACAATCCGGTGATCAGCCATATTTCCTTCAAGGCAACAAAAGGGGAAACCATCGCCTTCATCGGTGAGACAGGCAGTGGAAAATCCACCATCGTGAATCTTCTTCCCCGTCTCTATGATGCGACGGAAGGTGAAATCCTCATCGATGGCGTCAATGTGAAGAACCTCAAGCAGAACACTCTCCGCAGCCTGATCGGCTTTGTTCCGCAGAAAGGACTTCTCTTCTCCGGAACGGTCTCCTACAATGTGGCCTTTGGCTGTCAGTCAGCTACCCAGGATGAAATCAAGGAAGTCTGCAAGGTGGCAGAAGCGGATCATTTCATCGAAGAGATGCCTGAAAAATATGATGCTCCGATTGCCCAGGGTGGAAGCAATGTCTCGGGCGGACAAAGACAAAGACTCTGCATCGCCCGTGCTGTCCTTCTTCATCCGGAATTCTTCGTCTTTGATGATTCCTTCTCGGCTTTGGACTTCAAAACGGATCGAAAGGTTCGGGACAATCTCAAGGAAAAAGCCAAAGATGCGACAAAACTCATTGTGGCGCAGCGTATCGGAACCATCATGGATGCTGATCATATCGTCGTTCTGAGTGAAGGAAAAATGGTCGGATATGGAACCCATAAGGAATTGCTCGAATCCTGTCCGACGTATCGTGATATTGCCTTGTCACAGCTTTCGAAGGAGGAACTTGGCTTATGAGACCAAATCGTCATGGTATGATGAAACCGGATGAAAAACTAAGCAAGGAACAGCTCAAGAAGACCATGGGCCAGATTGCCTTATCCATGAAAAAATACATTCCTGCCCTTGTTCTCTGCGTGGTTCTGATTCTTGGCTATGTCATCATCTCTGTCATCTCTCCGAATATTCTTTCGGACCTGACGAATGAAATCGTTCAGGGTTCTGCCAAGCAGAATATCAATATGGACAGCATTGTCCGTTATGGAATTCTCCTTCTTTCCCTTTATGTTTCTTCAGCAGTCTGCAACTTCCTCTCTGGCTTTGTCATGACCATTGTCTCACAAAGATATACCCAGAGCCTAAGAAAGCAGATCACGGAGAAGATCAATGATATTCCTTTGCAGTATTTCGATAGCCGGACAATCGGTGATATCCTTTCCATTCTGACGAATGATGTGGATATGATCTCCCAGTCCTTCCAGCAGTCGTTGGGCATGCTGATTTCCTCTGTCTTCATGTTTGTCGGTGTCCTGATTGCCATGTTCGTGACTTCGTGGTCTCTGGCCTTGGTGACCATCGCCACAATTCCAGTCATGATTCTTCTGATGCTGTTCCTTTTGAAATTCGCAGGCCCGCAGTTCTTGGCCCGACAGAACCAGCTTGGTGAAATCAACGGGCTTGTCGAGGAAAACTACAATGGCCAGCTTGTCATCAAGCTCTTCAATGCGGAAGAACATTCGATTCAGAAATTCGATCAAAAGAATGACCAGTTGGGTAAAACGATGTTCAAGGCCGAATTCTTCGGTGGCATGCTTCAGCCTGTGATGGGATTCATGTCCTACTTTGGCTATGCCGCAGTCTGTGTGGCCGGTGGCTTGATGATCAATTCTCCAGAAGCGAGTATCACCATGGGAACGATCACCGCCTTCCTGATGTACGTGAATCTTTTCCAGTCGCCCCTCACCCAGATTGCCCAGGCCTTGAACTCCCTGCAGTCGGCTGCTGCCAGCGGAAGCCGAGTCTTCGCCTTCTTGGCTGAAGAGGAATTATCCGATGAATCTTCAAAGCCTTTCTATTTCAAGGATAAGGAAGTGAAAGGTGAAGTGGAATTCTCTCATGTCCAGTTCGGCTATCAGAAAGACAGGGAAATCATCCATGATTTCTCCGCGGTTGTCAAACCGGGCATGAAGGTCGCCATTGTCGGGCCCACTGGTGCTGGAAAAACAACAATGGTCAACCTGCTGATGCGTTTTTATGAACTCAATGGCGGAAATATCAAAATCGACGGCGTTCCGATTTCGGATATGAGAAGAGAGGAGATTCATTCTCTCTTTGCCATGGTTCTGCAGGATACGTGGGTGTTCAATGGAACACTGAAAGAAAATCTAGCCTATAATACTGAAAATGTCACAGAGGAAGATTATAAGCAAGTCATCCATGATGCTCATCTGACGCACTTCGTCCGGGCACTTCCCGGTGGACTCGACTATGAAATCAAGGATGGTGGAAGCATCTCCGGTGGTCAGAAGCAGCTGATCACCATCGCTCGTGCCATGCTGAAGAAAGCCCCGATGCTGATTCTGGATGAAGCGACCAGCAATGTCGATACGAGAACGGAAGAGAAGATTCAGGAAGCGATGGACCGTCTTACCAAAGGAAAGACATCCTTTGTCATTGCCCATCGACTTTCCACGATCCGCAATTCGGATCTGATCCTTGTCATGAAGGATGGAAACATCATCGAACAGGGAAATCATGAATCCTTGATGGAACAGAATGGATTCTATGCTTCCCTATACAATTCACAATTCATTCTGGATACGAAAGAAGAATAATTCCATCGATAAGAAAGAACCAAGAAAGACCAAGCAAATCACATGCCTGGTCTTTTTTTTCGACTGAAGAAAAAGAATTAGAAAGTTAGTCGCATTTGGTGCCACACGACATTTCCGTGGGTGGACTTTTCGGATATGCCTTCATCCTTGAAGCCGAATTTTGCATAGTATGGAATCAATCTTTCTTTGCAGGTCAGCACAAGGCCTTTTCGATCCTGTGTCTTGGCATCGTCGATGGCTTGGATAATCAGGATTCCGGCATATCCATGCATGCGATATTCTGGCAAGGTATTGACGCCGAAGATCATCTGCCATGCGCCACTTTCGTTATGCATCGCTGCGTTTTCGTACATCTCATCGGTCAAGTCGGGTTCGTCTGTCACGAAACCATCCACAAAAGCAATCAGTTCTTCTTCATCATACAGAAGCCAAAAGTGATTTCCGTAATATCTCACCCTCTCGATAAATTCTTCTTCAGTTGCAGCTTCTGCGGGTGGGAAGCATTCTGCTTCCACGGTGGCAATGGCGGGAATATCTTCTTTTTCGGCATGTTTTATTTTCATTTCAGGGTCCTCTATAAATATCGATTCGAAAACTGTCTATACGATACTGGATTTCAGGAGTGATTACAATCATTGTGCCTCTCTCTTTTCTGTTGGATTGTAAGGATATATAGTTCGATTGTCTTGTTTGGCATCTTTTTGAGTGCAGAAAGCTTTGTTATCAAAAATACGAAAATCAACTGATGGGATGAAGTAAAATGATAGCAGGTAACGAATATGCTGAGATGCGATTTATATTGTTCCGTTCGGAATCAAATGAATACTAAGGTATGAAATATTAGAAAGTGTCTGTAAAATGAAAACAACGAATAACCAGATCGATAGCAAAACAATCTCCTTATTGAGTTTATTGAAAGGCAAGATGCTCAATGCTATTTTTCATGAACCCTTCCGGTCGACTTCCACCTCCTATGGGATTGTCTATCTTGTCATCGATAGAAAAACATACATCTTCAAAGACTATCAGCAGCCGATGGATTATTTTAAAGCGAAAGAAGATTTGAGTTCCATCAAGTTCGAAGAATATGAAGGAGAGATGAAATCGAGTCTGGAAGATGTTGAGTTTGTCAAAGAGGAAATCAATCAGAGAATTTCAAAGATTACCTTGATAAACACAGACCAAATTGCGACAAGCAGGGAAACAGGAATGACATATCGGTTCCTGGATACCCAATGCATCATCTTCACTCTTGAAGAAGGATATCAGCTTTCCTTGACGAAGGATGACTTTTGCGAATGTATTTCCATCTATCGAGGATATGATGCAATGAAGGAAGTTGAGAGTCTAAAGAAAAGATTCATAGGTTTCTTTGGACCGGATTTTGAAGGAACATCATCAATCAGCTGTCTGGATTTATGAGATCATTCAATGCGTAGAAGTAGATGAGAAAGGATATCATGGTGAATCGAAAAAAAGAAAATCACAGAGAATCAGATAGACAATGATACCATCATGTTGTTGAAATCATTGCTAGGAAAGACACTGGAATCAATTACGCATGAATCCTATGCATTTTCACCAACATCTTATGGTGCTGTCTATATGACGGTTGATAAGAATGGCTACGTTTTGACAGACTATTACGAACAAAGAGAAATGGTCGGCATAGATGAAGAAGTGAGTGTTCTTCATTTCAAGAAACACGATGGTGAATTCACATCAACCATAAAAAATGAAGATTTCGTTTCTGAAAAAATCAATGAAAAGATAACAAGGATTACTCTGATAAATACAAACCAAATGGCGACAAACAAAAGACGAAAGACTGGATACGTATGGAATCATCTTCACATTGGAAGATGGATATCAGATTTTGTTTCTGAAAGATGATTATGGAGAACAGATATCCATTTACAAAGGATATGACGCAAAGTCAAAGTTCGGTTTTCTTAAAGAAGAATTGTCGAATGGCTTGGTCGAGGAATTCTAGGCTGCTTGTGAATTGGCTTTTGTGGATGTGGAATAGCCATGAGAACAGGCCTTCAGTTATCTCCGGTTCCTGTGCTGTAAAAAGGAATGTTTGGGATTTTCGGTTCGGAGCAGTATATTCCCCCTCTGTTAGCTTGCAGAATCAGCATATTTTCTTCGATGCTGCATAAAAAATCGATTTTTATGTGCATAAAGGAATTGAGTTACTGCATAAAAATCACTAAAATATATGCACAAGGAACATAAATATGAGAAAGTATGATTATTCATTTTTAGAGAAAGATAAGATTCCGGGGGGACTTGTGAATGTCCTAACAGGAATTTATTCGATGAAGGCGGATAACGACCATCGAAAAGAAAAATATGATGCTGTTTTCACTGAATTGGAGAAAATAGCGATTGTTCAGTCTGTCAAAGGATCGAATGCAATCGAAGGAATCCTGACGACAGATGAGAGAATAAACGAAATTGTGAATCGAAACAGTGCGCCTTTGAATCACAATGAAGAAGAGATTGCAGGGTATCGAGATGCACTCAATTTGATTCACAACCATTATCAAGAACTGAGTTTCGGTGAAGCAAATCTTTTTTCTTTGCATGAAATGATGCTCAAAGTTGCGAAACCAAATGTGGCCGGCAAATACAAAGAGCAGGATAACGTAATCATGGAAGTGAAAAGCGATGGGACAAGATGTGTTCGATTTACTCCTGTATTGGCAACGGAAACAAAAAGCGCAATGGAACAGTTGGTGTTGGCTTATATCGATGCAAGAGATAATTCGAATGTCAATCAGCTGCTTCTGATTCCCTGTGTCATCCTTGATTTCTTATGCATTCATCCTTTTTCAGCTGGAAATGGCAGAATGTCGAGACTCTTGACTTTATTGCTTCTCTACAAGGCGGGATTCGATGCTGGCAAATATATATCCTTTGAAGAACAGATCAATAAGACCAAAGGATATTATTATGAAGCCTTGAGGAAATCGTCAATTCATTGGCATGAGAATCAGAATGATTATTTTTATTTTGTGGAAAACTTCCTTGTCACTCTCTTTAACTGCTACAAGGAACTTGATAAAAGATTCGCAACAGTCAACAGCAAAAAAATCAGTAAAACATCCAGAATTGAGGCAACAATCTTAAATAGCCTGCTTCCGATTTCCAAAAAAGAAATCAGCGATATTTTGCCGGATGTAGCTGTCACAACAATCGAAGCGGTTTTAGGCAAGATGCTAAGGGAAGAAAAAATCACAAAGATTGGTCAAGGCAAGAATGTGAGATATGTCCGGAAAAGTTAGAAAATCACATATAGAGAATGCTTTGGCATGAGGAGGCGACTATGAAAAGCGAAACAAAGAAAATGATTTCAGTCTTTCTTGTTTCCTTCCTGCTCTTTGGCTGCAATGGCAATTCGGAAAGCAAGGCGATTCGAATGGGCTTTGGTGAATATCACGGCGTGAGCAATCCAACTTCTCAAGTCGGTCTGGCATTCACAGCTGAAAGCAGGCAGTCTTTCAATGCGACTTTCAATGTCTATGTTGGTGCAATCGAAGGATTTGCTGAGAATTGGGAGAATGATTCATGGGGTTGCAATCCAGGATATGGAAAATTTGCTGTTCAAAGAGAAATCACAAATGAGGCCGGAGACGTGGTCAGTTGTACTTACAAGATTTTAGAGGATTTCCCGAATGATGAAAAATACCCGCTGATTTATGAAACCATTGAGGGAACCTTAGATGGGTACATCATGCATTTTTCTTGGAATTATACGGATGCATTCGATTTTTCGACGATTGAATCCGACAATGGAAAGACTGAATATTTCATCCTTTATTATGATGACGTGAAAGAAGAAGCGCTTGACGGGAATATCTATTTGTATGGCATTTCCTGGGGTGACGGCCTGCATTTCGAAAAAAAGGAGAACGAGGTTTTCTTTGCTTCATGATTCGAATCAAAATGTTCCATGACGAACAATGTTGGACTGAAAAAGGCTATCAATCCTTTCAGTTCATCCGAAAGATTTGACAGCCATTTTCTTATTCTCGAAGTGAATGGTTTCTTATTCCTTTTCGGCTTTCTTTTCTTCGTAGACCTTCTTCAGGGCCTTGAATGTATCCATGGAAAGATCGTGTTCGATCTTGCAGGCATCCTCACAGGCAGTCTTATCATCGACGCCGAGAAGGACGAACAGTTCATGGAGAACCTGATGTCGGTTGTAGACTTCCTTGGCGATGGAATAGCCGGAAGGAGTCAGATTGAGAACCTGTTTGGGTCCGACCGTGACATAGCCTTCATTTTCCAGTTTCTTCAAGGCAATGGAAACGGATGCCTTGGAAAAATGCATGGAATTGGCGATATCGATGGCATGGACATTGGTGTTTCCTTCTTCCTGAAGCATCAGGATTCGTTCCAAGTAGTCTTCAGCGGATTCGTTTGTGTTGGTGTCTTTCATACGTGTCTCCTTTCAGGGGTCTAGCAATAGTTAAGCATATTTAACTTTTTGTTGACAAGTCCTTTTCGATATTATAAACTATTTTCGTAAGTTAGCGTGCGCTAACGATTAGGAGCCTTCATCCTTGAACCAGATGAGGCATCTAAGACGACCTCCAATATATGAAAAACCTGGATCTTGAACCAATCCGGGTTTTTTCAGTTTTTCCTTTCCTTGATGGGATGACGAATCTGGCTTAGAAGGGAACGGTATCCATCTTCATTCTTGTTTCCAGCAAGCTTGACCGAGGTGATCTGCGGAATCTCATTCATCAGGATTCCTTCGACGGAATCCTTGATGTCGCTCGGGGCGAGCGAGCATCCGTTGCAGGCTCCCAGAAGCTCGACATAGAGTGTGCCATCCGTCTTGTCATAGTAGTCGATTTTGATATCTCCGCCTTCGCTTTGCATATAGGGACGGATCTTATCGAGTGTGTACTGAATTCTGTCTTCGAGTGTTTTCATAGCGTGATTCTTTTTTGAAATTATAGCCGTGATTTTTCTTTTTGTCTATTTGAATGAAAAAAAGATGCGAAAAAACATAAATTAGTTGACACTAACAAAAAACGTTGTATAGTATACAAAGTAGTTATAACTAACTTAGGAGGCCGTATCGATGCCATTATCCATTGCACCAATCGAAACTGATCTGATTGTCAGAAGAGTTTCCGGAGAGGAAAAGGTTCGCAAACATCTCGAAAGTCTGGGAATTGTCCCAGAAAGAAAAGTCCGTGTTTTGGGAACGACGAAGAAAGGACTCATTCTTTTAGTCAATGATATGCGTCTTGCCATCGACAATGAAATTGCCATGTCGATCCAGGTGACGGCTTAGTCAAGGAGGGTATTATGGAAAACGAAAACCAGAATGTGCAGCCTGAAGTGAAGGTCGGTGATCTTGTTTCCCTTGATCAGGTTCTGATCGGAACATCCGGCATCATCGAAAAAGTCAATGGTGAAGGAAAATTGCGTCGACGTCTCTTCGATATGGGATTGACGCCTGCAGCCGAAGTCTTCTTAAGAAAGAAAGCTCCGCTTGGCGATCCACTTGAAATCACACTCAGAGGATATGAACTCACGCTCAGAAAGAGTGAAGCCGCCTATGTCCTCATCAAAGTGACAGATGTTCCATCATTGGAGGGAAAGAAATAAGATGTCTGAGAAATTATCTTTCGCTCTTGCCGGAAATCCGAACTGCGGCAAGACCACTTTATTCAATTCCCTGACGGGATCGACCGCCTATGTCGGAAACTGGCCGGGCGTCACCGTCGAGAAACGTTCGGGTACCTATAAGGATGAGAATGGAGAAGTCGAAATCGTCGATCTTCCAGGTATCTATTCCCTTTCTCCGTATACGCCAGAGGAAGTCATTTCGAGAAACTACATCCTCGAATCCCATCCGGATTGCGTCATCAATGTCCTTGATGCCACCAACCTGGAAAGAAACCTCTATATGTCCACCCAGATTCTCGAGATGGATGTCCCTGTCGTCATCGCACTGAACATGATGGACGCCGTCAAGGAAAACGGCATGACCATCGATGCAGAGGCCTTATCCAAGAAACTCGGTGTTCCCGTTGTGGAAATCTCTGCTCTCCGTGAGATGAATCTCGATAAGCTCATCAATGCGGCAAGAGAAGCATCTGCCAAGAAAAGAGAAGGAAAATCCTTCTGGGACTATGGAAACTACGCTGAAGATGTCACAAAAGCCATCGAAATCTATAAGACGGCCAAAATCGAAAATCCTCTCTTCCATGCCATCAAGGCTCTGGAGGGTGATGAAATCGAATCGGAAAAGAACCATGATGCTTTTGCTTCTGTCAAGGCATTGAATGTCGACATCGATGAATTCGAAGCGAATTCCGCAGACAAGCGATACAAATACATCACTGCGGAACTGGCAACCTGTCGTACAGGTGTGCCTGTACAGGAATCGAAGAAACTGTCCAAGTCGGATAAGATCGATAAGATCCTGACGAACAAATGGGCAGCCATTCCGCTTCTTATCCTTGTTCTCTTCGTCATCTTCCATATCACATTCGCAGGCGATCTCTTCTACATGAAGGCGATGGGCCTCGAATTGGAGGAATATCCAGGCTTCATCTCCTGGAACATGCTGGATGGCGAGGAAGTCCATCCGTTTGCCGGTCTCTTTTATGATGATGGCGGTGTCGCCTCCATCGGCGAATTCTTCCATCGTCTGGCCGGAGACAATGAGACGGGTATCCTTGGTGTCATCTGTCTAGGCATCAAGCAGCTTCTCCTTCTCTGGAATGCGCCATCCTGGCTTGTCATGATCATCTATGATGGTGTCTTAAATGGTGTTGCTGCCGTCATCGGATTTGTTCCTCAGATTCTCATTTTGTTCCTCTTCTTCTCTATTCTGGAAGATTCTGGCTATATGGCTCGTGTCGCTTTCGTTCTCGATCGTATCTTCAGACGTTTCGGCGTCTCGGGTCGTGCCTTCCTTCCGATGATCATGGGTCTCGGATGCGGTATTCCGGCCATGATTAACACCAGAACCCTGAACTCCGATAAGGAAAGAGTCAAGACAATCCGTGTCATTCCTTATTTCACCTGCGGAGCCAAGGCGGATATTCTTGCCGCTGTCTCTGCCGCCGTTGCCGGATTCTTCGGCTGGAATGCTGACTTATTCACACTAGGCATGTATCTCATGGGCATGGTCTTGGCTATCGTCATGGTCATCCTGATGAACAAGACGACCCAGAGAGAAAAAGTTCCGCCGTTCATCATGGAACTTCCTGCCTACCATATGCCACAGGCCAAAGCCGTCGGCATCCATGTCTGGGATAAGGGAAAGCACTTCTTAAAGAAAGCCTTCACGATTATCTTCGTGTCGACCGTCGTCATCACGATGATGGAAAATCTCACCTGGTCCTGGCAGTTCATCCCTGCCTATGAACAGGAATCCCTGGCCGTGATTCAGTCGATGGGCTATGCGAGCTTCGAAGCGATGGAAGCCAGTTCCATGCTCTCGAGCATCGGTGAATTCCTTAGACCTCTGTTCACTCCGATCGGATTCGGTTCACAGCTGCAGAGCAATGGATGGGTCTATTCGGTCGCAACCATTCAGGGTATTGTCGCCAAGGAGAATGTCACCGGTACATTGACGACCCTTTCGAGCATCGTCGGTGTCGGTGAGGAATCCAGTGTGGCGCAGATGTTTGCCGCCACAGGCATCACCCAAGGTGGTGTTCTTGGATTCACCGTCTTCAACCTTCTGACCATTCCTTGCTTCGCCTCGGTCGGTACGGCCAAAGGCGAGATGCCTTCCAAGAAAGACTATCTAGGAACGCTTCTCTTCTGGGTTGGCGGAGCCTATGCTGTTGCCGCTATCTTCTATCTCTTCACTGATGCTGTTATCGGAAACTTCGGTCTTGCCTGGGGCATCATCCTTCCGATTCTGATCATCGCTCTTCTTGCTCTTGGATGTGTCTGTCTGCACTTCTATGATGTCAAGAAGAGAAAAGCAGAAGAAGCGATTGCTGCATAAATAAAAATACAATTCACAAGGAGACACCAAAAGTGCCTCTTTGTCATATAGAAGGGAAAACAATATGAAGAAAATTATTCTGACCATCGATGGTATGCACTGCTCCATGTGTGAATCACATGTTCTTGATGCCATAAGAAAGAGCATGTCAGAGGCTAAGAAGCTCTCTGCCAATCATAAAAAAGGCCACGTCAGTTTTGTCGTCGATGAAGAAAAGAAACCGGACGCTGTCATCGAAGCCATCCAAAAGGAAGGATACAAGGTTCTATCCATCAAGGATGAACCCTATGAAAAGAAAGACTTTTTCTCTTTCTTCAGGAAATCGAAATAGGTCTGGCAATGTCCAGATCTTTTTTTTCATATGATATGCTAAAAATATCTCTGATATCTTGACATTTTCTTCTCGTTGAAGAAAATATTAGTCATGCAAAGGAGCATTAGGAATGAAAAAGCGAGTCTTATTTAGTGCAGTTTTGGGTCTTACTTTTTTGACTGGATGTTATTCGACCGGAATAAGAGGATCGAATAATATCTCGGTAAAAGATGGCGTGGATGGGAAGGACGGAAAAAATGGTGTTGATGGAAAAGATGGAAAAAATGGCGTGGATGGGAAGGACGGCAAAAATGGTGTTGATGGCAAAGATGGAAAAAATGGCGAAAACGGAGTGAATGGAATAGATGGAAGTTCTCTTTTGACCGGAACGGGTTCTCCCAAAACAACTGAGGGTAAAGACGGAGATTCCTATGTGGATATTTCGACATGGGACTATTACAAAAAGGCCAACGGTCAATGGATGAAAACCGGAAATATCAAAGGCGATGACGGCCATACGCCGACATTGACCATAGGTGAAAATGGCAATTGGCTGATTGATGGCGTTGATACGAATAAGAAAGCGACCATTGATAGCACTGAATATTTTGTTTGCTTCGATGTGGATGGGGGAACATTGCCTTCCGGCTATGAACCGGTTATCAAGGTCACGAAAGGAGAATGTGTCTTGGATTTGCCTTCTCCGACAAAGCAGGACTATATCTTTGAAGGATGGTATGTCAATGATGGGGCAAATCAAGACTTGTTTACCGCGACCACACCTGTGAATGCAAATATCAGCATAAAGGCAAAATGGAAGCCGGTATCAGGACAGGTGTTCACGATCACATGGCTAAATTATGATGGCACGCTTTTGAGTAAATCTAAAAATGTCTTATACAATACGCTTCCGACATATCAGGGTGAAACACCAACAAAGCCTTCCGATGAAGATTTCGACTATACTTTCTCCTCTTGGTCTCCAAGTGTGAAAGTTGCGTTGAGTGACGCTATCTATGTCGCCCAGTATTCTAAGACGAGACTGAAGTATAATGTCACTTTCGATATGCAAGGAAAAGGCATTATTTATGGCAGTGGCGTCACGAATGGTGTTTTCAAAGGCGAGTATAATTCCGTTATCTCAGCCAAGGATTTCAGAATCACATACAATCGTGCGGCAGGTGACAATTTCATTTCAGGATGGTATACGGATGAACTTTTGACCAAGCAGGTTTCCTTCCCATATGTCGTCACAAAAGCCGTGACTCTCTATCCAAAATGGACCTCGAATGCGAATTGCTTCACCTATTCCTATGATTCAGAAAATGAAGGCTATATTCTGCGTCAATATCTGAATGGCAATTCGACTAGCATGAAGACAATCTGTGTTCCTTCCACCTATGATGATGGAGTCAATGGAAGTCATCCTGTCATCACAATGAGAGACACATTCAAAGATATCAAAACCATCGAAACAGCCATCCTTCCGGATAGTATGACTTCCATTGGAGATAATGCGTTCTGCAATTCCTCTGTTCAATATGTGACTTTGCCTCAGAATATTGTCAAAATACCGGATTATTGCTTCAAGGATTCGAGTCTGAGGGAGATTCAGCTGAATGATGAAATCACTGAGATTGGTAAATATGCCTTTGAAAATACAATGATTTCCGTTCTCACTCTTCCAAAAGAATTGGTGACGATAAAAGACAATGCATTCTGTCATTGTGAGAAGATCAGTTATGTGAAATTCAACGACAAGCTCGAAGAACTTGGAGAGTGTGCTTTCAATTCCTGTTATCGTTTGATCAAGGTCGATACCAATCAGGGCTTGAAAAGTATCGGTGGATATTGCTTCGAATATTCCAAGAAGCTCGAATCCATCCTCATCCCCAAGACAGTGACATTCTTAAGTGGTTATGTGCCATTCAGAGGATGCGATAGCCTTTCTATCTATTTTGAATTCGAATCCTATCCATTCGACTATATGAATTTAGGTAATGGTCCAAGTGTCTATTACCTCTCTGAAACGGATCCCGGAACAAAAGAAGGTAGCTATTGGCACTATGTCGATGGCGTTCCGACGAAGTGGTAAATATTCTCAATCCTATCTGAAAAAGTAGGCCAATGGCTATCATGCTGTTGGTCTTTTCCAGGGTCTGAATCCGAAACGTTTTCTTTGTCCATGTGATGAATATCCCATGCATTCGTGATAAAATGAAGGCAAAGAAAAACAAGGAGAAAATTATGCCAACACCACATAACGAAGCCAAAGAAAACGATTTTGCCAAAACAGTTCTGATGCCAGGAGACCCCTTGCGAGCGAAGTTCATCGCCGAACATTTCCTGACCGATGTCAAGCAGGTCAATGGCGTCAGAAACATGCTTGCCTATACCGGATACTACAAGGGAAAGAAAGTCTCGGTCATGGGTTCGGGCATGGGTATTCCATCCATCGGACTTTATGCCTATGAACTCTATTCCTTCTATCATGTCGAAAGAATCATCCGTGTGGGAACCTGCGGAGCCTGTCAGGAATCCTTGAATCTTTTTGATATCATCGTCGCCATGGGCGCGAGCACCAATTCCAGCTGGCAGGACCAGTATCATCTTGGCGGAACTCTTTCCGCCATCGCTTCCTATCCGGCCATGAGGGATGCTATCACTGCTTTGGACAAGAAAGGCTACCGCTATCAGGTCGGCCAAGTCTTTTCGAGCGATAATTTCTATGGCGAGGAATGGGAACCCTGGGCAAAGATGGGTGTCTTGGCTCTGGAGATGGAATCCTATGGTCTTTATTCCGTGGCGGCCCAGCTCCACAAGGAAGCATTGTCCATCCTCACTGTCTCCGATAGCATGATCACGCATCAGGAAACGACGGCTGAAGAAAGACAGAATTCCTTCACCCAGATGATGGAAATCGCCTTGGAATCCATCAAGGAATAACATGTACGGTTGGATTTTAGTCAGTCTTGTCATCCTCTTAATCCTTTTAGCTTGGTTTCTTCTTCTCCGCGACCTTTTTTCCGATAAGAGGGAGAAGAAAAAACATAGCAAGAAGGTTTATCGTGTCCTGAAATATTATGCCGATGAGCAAGACCATCTTCTCTTGAACAACGTCGCACTCTATATCCCTTCCGCAGAGAAAAATCCGGTCTACTATGATCATATCCTCTTTGCGGATAAATACATCTATGTCTTCATGGATGTGGCGTTCCAGGGAGGCATCTATGGAAATATACAGGATGCCCTTCTTTTCCGGAAGGGATACAAGGAAAAGGCAGATAATGTCATCAACCCTGTTTTGGAGAATGAGAAGAAAGTCCAGCAGCTGGAGGAACTGATGTCCCTGCAGCATTCTGACAAGATGCTGGTGAGTGTGGTCGTCTACAATTCGAAGATGATTGTCCCGACGACTCTTTCCAAGAAGGAGCAGAACAGCTGGTTTCTCTCAATCGATGAACTCGAGAAGACATTGAAGACCGCCGAGAAGGATGATGTCACATCCATCAGCCATGAGACAAGCAAGGCCATGCTCGATTCCCTTCTTGAGAAAAGCGAGATGATCAAACGCGAGGTGGCCAATCAGAAGAAAAGAAAGTGATGAGCTTTCTTTTTTTTGTTTGCACGTTTTCCATTGAATCATATCCGGGAGAAGGCTTTCTTGACAAAGCAAAAAAGAGGAATGCATAATTTGGTAAATCATAAATTACTAAATTAGGCAAGGAGAGATTCTCATGAAATTCATCGGCAGGGAAGAAGAGACAAGAACCATCGAGAATATCCTGAAGAAAAAAGGATACCAGGGCTGTCTTGTCTATGGTAGAAGACGTATGGGGAAAACAGAGCTTGTCAAGCATTGCCTGATGGATAAGAGTGTTCCTCTCATCCTATACCAATGCAGGGAATCAAGTGAACAGGACAACACATCTCAACTCACGGACTTGGTTAAGCAGGTTCTAAGAATCAAGTATCTTTCCTTTGAACATTTTCATGATGTGATCGACTTCCTTTTCGAATATTCGATGGAGAAAGAAATCTATCTCGTCTTGGATGAATATCCCTATATCCGACAATCCATTGAAGGATGTGATTCAAAGCTTCAGAATATCATCGACTCCTATGCCATGAAGTGCAACCTGAAGTTTTTTGTTCTCGGTAGCAGCATCTCCACCATGGAGGCAATCCAAGGGCACGACAATCCTTTGTATATGCGATTTTCCTCTTCCATCCTGCTGAAGCAGATGGACTACTATGATTCTTCCTTTTTCTATCCTTCCTTTTCGAATGAAGACAAGGTCCGGCTCTATGCTGCCTTTGGTGGTGTTCCCTACTACAATGCCCAGATTGATGAACATCTCTCCGTCAAGGAGAATATCATTCGGATTCTGAGCGGACATTTCTCGGGATTGAAGGATTTTCTGGAAATCTATCTGAAAAGCGAACTGAGAAAGACAAATAGTGCAACTTTTGTCTTTGAAGCCATTGCCTTGGGGGCCTTCCATTTTTCGGATATCTACTCAAAGGCACATTGCGAAAGCACGGCCGCCCTTTCCAATGTTCTTCAGAAACTGATCCAGATGGATCTCATCGAAGCTGTTGCTCCCATCAATGAGAAGAGGAACAGACAGAAAGGCGGATATCGAATCAGTGATTTCTGTGTGCGGTTCTATTATCATTTCCTCTATCGAAACGAATCCGCGAGAAACATACTGGATGATTCTGTATTCTATGAGAAGTTCATCGAAAAGGAATTCGAGACAAAGATCGTGCCTCAATGCTTCGAAACCATCGCGAAGCAATATCTGATCAGGGAAAACAAAAAAGGATGCATCACACCGTTTCTTCTCGATATCGGAACCTATTGGTATGACAATCCAAAGGAAAAGAAGAATGGTCGATTCGATGTGGTTGGAAAAAGAGAGGATGGCTATATCTTCTATGAATGCAAATTCATGGATTCTCCCATCACGGATAAGATCATTCAGGAGGAAATAGAACAGGTCAGCAAGACGAATCTGAAGCCTGTTCAATATGGTTTCTTTTCCAAGAGCGGGTATGATGTTCATATGAATTCCTCCTATCTTTTCTATCATTTGGATGATCTGTATCGCTAAGACGATGTGCATGAGAAAGAATCCTGAAAACGATTTATGGATAGAGGATGTGATTCTTCCTTCTGACTCGAAGCATGATAAAATCGCGTCATGAGATTATCGAAAAATATCAAAAAATCAAAAATGAAATTTCGAGACGCACAAAAAACGTCCAAACTCTCTTTTTCGTTCGTTGATTTCATCTTGTACAATCCTTATAATTATTTAGTTATCTTCTATTGGTGATATCACAATTGGAAAATGGGTCAGAATGATTTGAAGAGCAAGTATTTTCAGCGTATAAAAAAAGCCTTGAACAAAAGATTGTTCTGCGATCTTCTGTTGATGCTTTTGCCTATTTTTCTTTTGGTCCTGGTTTTCTTTCTGACCATCATCACCTATGGGATGTCCTTATTGCTCGTGTATTTCATTCTTCCCATGTTCTATGCTCTCGATCAGAGAGTGCGATCAGACCTGAATGGAATCGGAAATCCAAGGGAAAGCTTCCTTTCCGGATACAAGGGTTTCTTTCAGTCGAACAAGGGCGGAATCTTCGGGGCTTTCTTCACGGTCATGCGTGCTCTGGGAATCATGCTTCTCTGTGCATTGATTGTCGGCTTTTTCATGCCGAACATCGTCAACTGCTTCCCGGATGCAAAACCGGTCTTCAATGAATTGGTCAATAAATTCACCAAGGCCAACACGCCCAGACTGGAGATGGTCGAATTCATGCTGGAAAACCTCTTTTATCTGACAAGACCATTGACCATCTATTTTGGTGTCGTCGCCTTCCTTCCTCTGTTCTACATCATCTTCTTTGGCGTCGATGAGAACCTAGCCTATCACTATCTTTCCGGAATTCTTTTGCCGGACTTGGATCTCAATATCTCCTCGAGCCAGTCAAGAAGCGTAGCCAAAAGCTTCACGAAGGATTTCACAGGCTATCGATTGCAGGAGACGCTCAAGGTCAATTTTCCACTCTACATTCTCTTTGGATTGCTCTATGCTGTATGTCTCTGGGGATGCTCTTATATCTCTGTTTCCCACACGAGCAATGTCTCATTCGTCATCTTGATTGCCCCTGCCTCTTCTTTGGTCTTTGGAAGCTATATCAATCATTTCTGTCTCATCAATGAATATGCCATTCTTGAGGAAAACAAGAAAGTGTTGCTTGATTCTCTTCCCTTGGCCATGAAGACGAGCATCTATCAGACGTTTCATGCCAAGGAATATGTGCATGGAAAAGAAAGTGAGATCCGCGGATGCTTCATCCCGGAGAAGAACGTTTCCTCCCTCGAGGAAAAAAGAACAGAACCACTTCATGGTGGTGTCTTCGATTTCAGTCAGAATGAAGGAGAAAAGTAAAAATGATATCTGTTGGCATTGATATTGGTTCGACAACCATCAAGGCGGTTGTCTTGGATGATGAAGACAAAGTCATCTATAAGTCGTATGAGAGACATTTTTCCAGAATCAGCGAGAAACTTTCCAGTGTCCTTTCAAGTCTTGAGGAAGGCCCATTGAAAGGCATGAAGGAAGTCTGTCTGGCCTTCACCGGCTCAGCCGGCATGGGCATTGCCGAAGGATGCAAGTTTCCTTTCTATCAGGAAGTCTATGCGACCAGAGAGACAACGAAGAGATTTTATCCTGATGTGGATAGCATCATCGAATTGGGCGGCGAGGATGCGAAAATCCTCTTTTTGAACAACGGTGTCGAAGTCAGAATGAACGGCACCTGCGCCGGTGGAACCGGTGCCTTCATCGATCAGATGGCATCTCTTCTCAATGTTCCGGTCACGGAAATCAATGAACTGGCCAAGAATCATGAAAGAACCTATACCATCGCCTCGCGCTGCGGTGTTTTTGCCAAGAGCGATGTTCAGCCGCTTCTCAATCAGGGTGCCAAGAAAGAGGATGTCGCCGAGAGCATTTTCTATGCCGTCGTCAATCAGACAATCGCCGGATTGGCCCAGGGCAGGGAAATCAATGGCAAGGTCATGTATCTTGGCGGGCCGTTGACCTTCATGTCGGAGCTGCGAAATGCCTTCGATAAGGTCTTGAAAGTCGAAGGCATCCTTCCAGAGGATTCCCTCTATTTTGTGGCCATTGGTTCCGCTCTTCTTGCCAAGAAGGATCAGCCGATCAATATCTTTTCCATCATGGATCTGGTGAACAATTATCGGAACAGCGAGAACTTCGCTTATCTCGAACCGCTCTTCCATGATGAGAAGGAATATGACGAATTTGTCAAAAGACATGATCAGCACAAGGTGGAGATTCTCTCTTTGGATGGTTATGAAGGCCCGCTCTATCTGGGTGTCGATAGCGGCTCGACGACACTGAAGGTCGTCCTGGTGGATAAAGACTACAATATCCGCTATACCAACTATGTCTCCAATAAGGGAGACCCGATCGGTTTGCTCAAAGACATGCTTGTCGATATCTATTCCAAGATGTCTGATAAGGCCTATATCGCCGGTTCCTCGGCCACCGGCTATGGCGAGGAATTGGCAAAGAATGCCTTCAAGTTCGATCATGGCATCGTCGAGACGATGGCGCATTTCCAGGCAGCCAAGCATTTCCTTCCCGAAGTGGAATTCATCATCGACATCGGCGGACAGGATATCAAATGCTTCCATATCAAAAACGGCGTCATCGATGATATCTTCCTCAACGAAGCCTGTTCGAGCGGATGCGGTTCCTTCCTTCAGACGTTTGCGACTTCCTTAGGCTATTCCATAGAGGATTTCAGCAAATTGGCCATTCAGGCAAAGCGCCCGGTCAATCTCGGTTCCCGTTGCACTGTCTTCATGAATTCTTCCGTTAAGCAGGCCCAGAAGGATGGCGCCTCGGTCAATGATATTGCCGCTGGTTTAGCGATTTCTGTCGTCAAGAACGCGTTATATAAAGTCATAAGATGTTCCTCTCCGGATGACTTGGGAAAGAAGATTGTCGTGCAGGGCGGAACCTTCCTGAATGATGCAGTTCTCCGTGCCTTTGAAATGGAACTTTCGGTGGATGTCATCCGCTCGAATATCGCCGGTCTCATGGGTGCCTATGGTGCAGCTTTGGATGCGATGGAACTTCATCTCGACCATTCGGAAATCCTGAATCGAGAACAGCTCGACTCTTTCCACAGAAAGGTCATTTCCTATGTCTGCCAGATGTGCAACAACAAGTGCCATCTGACGATGTCGGTGTTCGATGACAAGCGTTCCTTCATCGGTGGAAACCGCTGTGAGAAGCCGGTGACGAAGAAAGCCAAGAGCAATGGCTCCTTGGATATGTATGCCTTCAAGAATCATCTCTTACGATCCTTCGATCATGCCATGGATGATGAGAAGAAATATCCACGTGGAAAGATCGGATTCCCGATGGGACTGAATTTCTATGAATTGGCTCCTTTCTGGTCGACATTCTTCACTGGATTGGGATTCCAGGTTGTCTTTTCTGATAAATCGAGCTCGAAGCTCTATCATTCCGGACAGATGACGATTCCAAGCGATACCGTCTGCTATCCAGCCAAGCTGATGCATGGGCATGTGATGAACCTGATCGAGAAAGGTGTGAAGACCATCTACTATCCCTGCATGACATGGAATATCAAGGAAAAACATACGGACAACCACTACAACTGTCCGGTCGTTGCCTACTATCCGGAAGTCATCAAGGCGAATATGAAAATACTCGATGCCGAGAAGATCACCTTCATCAATGACTATGTCGATCTCTATGAAAGAGCCCATTTCGCCTTCAAGGTCCATGATGAACTGAAGAAATACTTCCCGGGACTGTCTCTTCTCGAGGTCCAGAAAGCCACCAAGGATGCCTTTGCGGCCTATGACAAATATAAGATGCTGATCCAAAGACATGGCGAGAATATCATTTCCCAGGCCAGAAAAGAAGGAAAGACCATCATCGTCCTGGCTGGAAGACCCTATCATGTCGATCCATTGATCAATCATGATATCAATAAACTCATTCTTCAGTATAACTGTGCCATCGTCAGCGAGGATGTGATCGCCCGATTGGAAAAGAATCCGGAACCATCCCGCGTCCTGAATCAGTGGACATTCCATTCGAGAATGTATAAGGCGGCCAATTATGTCGCCACTCAGCCGGATATGGAACTGATTCAGCTTGTCTCCTTTGGCTGCGGCGTCGATGCCGTCACAGGCGATGAAGTCCGCGATATCTTAGAAAGACATGACAAGATCTATACGCAGGTCAAGATCGATGAAGTGACCAATCTCGGTACGGTGAAAATCCGTATCCGCTCTCTTCTTGAGGCACTCAAAAAGAAGAATGCCGCCAAGGAAAAGATGAAGAAGGAAGGCAAGTGAAGATGAAAGAAAAAGAAATCAAACTCAAAAGAGACAAGACAGGAAGAATCATCTTCACTAAGGAGATGAAGAAAACCTATACGCTTCTTTTCCCAATGATGGCTCCGATTCATTTCAAGATGCTGGGCAAGGTGTTCAATCACTATGGCTACAAGGCCGAACTCTTGGAGACGACCGGACCGGAGATCGCCCAGACAGGTCTGAAGTATATCCAGAATGATATGTGCTATCCGGCCATCCTCTCCTGCGGGCAGATGATCGCCGCAGTCCAGTCGGGAAAATATGATATCCATCATGTCGCCTTGTTGGTCACCCAGACGGGTGGCGGATGCCGCGCGAGCAACTATATCAAGCTGCTCCGCAAAGGCATGGAGAGAGCTGGACTTGGGTTTGTTCCGACCATCTCAGTGAATGTTTCCGGTCTGGAGCCCAATCCGGGAATGAAGATCACCCTCGGCATGATCCGACGTTCGCTGGCGGCTGTCATCTATGGCGATATGCTGATGTGTCTTTCCAATCAGGTCCGGCCTTATGAAGTCCATAAGGGAGAGACGGACAAGCTCGTTTCGAAGTGGCAGGATGAACTCTGCAACCAGATGCTGTTTGGAAACGGATATAAGTTCAAAAGGATCAAGGAAAATCTCGACAACATCGTCAAGGATTTCGCCAAGATTGAAAAAGACGATACACCGCGTGTCAAAGTCGGCGTGGTCGGTGAAATCTATGTCAAGTATGCCGCTTTGGGAAACAACAACCTCGAGAAATTCTTAGCGGACCAGGGCTGTGAAGTCAACCTTCCGGGTATGATGAATTTCATTCTCTTCAAGATCGACAACCGAATCATCGATATCGACCTCTATGGCGGACACAAGATGAAGAGAATCGTCTGCAAGATGCTCTTTGATTATGCAACCAAGATTCAGAATATGTTCAATGAATCGATTGCCAAGAATTCCTCCTTCTATGTTCCGGCCACCTACGCCCATGTCAAGGAACTCGACAAGGGTGTCAACGGCTATGGAAACAGAATGGGAGAAGGCTGGCTCTTGACCGGCGAGATGCTCGAATTGGCTGAATCTGGCTATTCGAACATTGTCTGCACGCAGCCGTTTGGCTGTCTTCCAAACCATATCTCCGGAAAAGGCATGATCCGAAAGATCAGGGAACTCTATCCTTTGAGCAACATCGTCGCAGTCGACTATGACCCCGGTGCTCCGAAAGTCAATCAGGAAAACAGAATCAAGCTGATGCTTTCCATCGGAAAAGAGAATCTCGAAAAACAGCTGACCGAAGAAAAAGAAAAGAAATCAGCCTAAAAAAGAAACTATCTGGCATCCAAAGCCCTGAGTGGGAACAAAGGAATGCCGGATAGTTTTTCTAATATTCGTCTTCGTCGAAGTAGGAATCGCCATAGCCTTCATTGTCGGTCTCATGATGGATATTCTGATTCTTGTATCCGTATCTGCTTCCGCCCCAGGAAGAGAGGATTCTTTCGAACTGACTCTTTTCGATGGAATAATAGCGGTTATCTTTTCCGGATGTGACTTCCCTTGCTTCTTTTTCTTCCAATAGAAACCAGTCGGTGTGTTCGCCCCGCTGAAAGAAATGGTTTTGGTATTCGATGATGAGATTTTCCGGGGAGTCAAAATCATTCTTCCTTCCAAGAAAGAGATAGTACATGATCAGAGGTTGTTTTCTTTGATGAGCTTATCGATTCTTCCGACCAGAAGATAATAGACAGGAATGATCAGGAATAAGAACCAGAAGGGATGCCATTGTGCAGTGAAGGTTCCGATGAAGCAGTAGATGCCTGCGATCAGAAGCGGAATGCAGATATCGCAGAATTTCTTCTTGGCGATCGCGATATAAAGGCTTGGGATGACCGGGATGAATAAGAAGAGAGGCCAGTAGAGAGCCCAGCCCTCTGGCAAGCAGAATCCGAGAATCAGATAGGTGACGCCAAGAACAAGAAGACTCGCTGTTCCGATGATGCCGGCGATGATTTCTTCCTTCGTCTCTTTCTTTTCTTCTTTTTTCTCTTCCGATTGATTCATTTTTTCTTCTTCCTTTTCTTTTGTTTCCTTGGCAATCTCATCGACGGTTTCATCCGTGGAGAGCAGCTCATCTAGAGAAACATTATAGATTTTGGCTAGACAAATCAGGTTGTCCGTATCCGGACTGGCTTCCGCTCTTTCCCATTTGGAGACGGCCTGGCGGGAAAGCCCAAGCTTTTCTGCGAGCTGTTCCTGGGAGAGTCCGTTCTTTTTTCTCAGTTCAATCAGTTTGTCGGCAATTTTGATGTTCATTGTTTTTTCCTCCTTGAAAACTGACCTTATTGTACTTTTTGTGATCGGTTGCCTCTACCAAGTCTGCTTTTCGTATTGGGCAACTAGTGGTTGCAATCGCTTTTTCAGTATAAGACGACATTGATTTTTCTACAGAAGTTGTTTTCTATAAATCGACCGTTGCTATGATATCCTTCGATAAGAAAATGACAGAGACTTCCTTGATGGATTCGATTGGAAAGGAAGAAGAGAGCAAAAGAAGTGATTTCTTGATGACTTTCTTATAGCTTTCCAGAGTGAATGCATTCTGCCATGTCGGAAGATAGAGGGAAACTTCATCATAGGAGAAGATTCCATTGGAAAGGTCATCAAAGTCCGGACGGATCTTGAGAGGAAGAAGATCGCTTCTGGTCAAGAAGGAATGGTAGAGGGAACGGATGAAGAGTGTGACCTGATTGGTGATGACCTCTTTCTTCTTCTTGAATGCACGGATGGCTTTCCTTTCAGAATCTTTCTGTTCGATGGATTCCTTCAGAATGCAGAGAGGAAGAAATTTGTCGATCAGCTGATTCAGCCTGATTTCCTTTGCAGTGGATAAAAAGTCACCTAAGAGTCTCATGGCATCATCCTTGACGACTTTCTGGTTTTCGAATAAAGAGATTTCTTTTTTCTGAATCAGATCTTCCCATTGCCTATCAAAAAGAGAATAGCCGTAATCGCTTTTCTCTTTGCCCTGTGCCTTGAAGATGATGGCATTGGCGATGTAGGAATAAAGCATATAGGAAATTTCCGTGATCAGATTCCCTTCCTCGTATTGGTTGGCATTTTCGTAGTCGAAACGATTCTCGGCTTTTTCATCGCCGACGCTGAAATGAATCTTGCTTTCGTCTTTTATTTCCTGTATGGATTGAATAATTTCAATGTGGTTCATGCTTCTATTTTACCCTAATTGGCTTTTGAAAGATACACTTTTGAAAAAAGTGCCAGAACCTCTGAAGGATATATTCCATTAGGTTCTGGCACGAATTCATGGTCTATCGGTTATCGTTTTTCTTCTTTTCTCATCATCGAATGGATAGATAGGAAGGAGAGGAGTCAACGAAGATAAATGAATCATCGAAAACATTTAGCATCTTAACGTTGGAAAATTGATTTTTCATATATTCGTTGGCTTATATTTTATGAAATCTAGTAATCACATTCCAATTCATTGGAAAACCCATATATGTCAAAAGTCTATTTAATTTCAAACCTGAATTCGACTTTTCAAATTTGTCAAAAATATGTGATAGCCGTTTTTTTGAACTTAGAAAAATCGGTTTTTGGAAGAAGATAACGGAAAGTGATGACTACACTAAACAAGTCATTTTTTCCATGGATGTATTTTGAACCTTTTTTAGAAATACCTAATTTTTCATGCAACAATGTATCGGGGATATCAATATTTGTTTGGTAGGAAAACAATCTTTCGTTATGAGCGCAAACATTTCGGTACAAAGTCAAAAGCCTTAAATATTGTATCATTTCATTTTTCTTAATGCATCCGAAATCCCGACAAATTGTTCCTTGCATTTTTTGAGGTAAAAATTCAAACATTTTAGATATTTGACCGAATGTAAGAGTGTTTATAATCACCCATAAGGGAATATTGTGATATTTGTTACGCTGGTAAACAAGATATGAATGGTCCTTGCTTTTATTAGCCGTTATATCAAGCATTTTCACTAATTTAGTAATTTCATGTTTATATTTAGGTATATTGTTGTAATTGTTAGGGTTTAAATATTCTTTTTGATGTTCGCCATGTTCATCGCAAAAGTAATAGGAAATGGATGAGCGTAATTTTCTTTCCACATGACATAAATACTTGAAGAAAATCTCACGCAACTCTTCATCAAATTCATAAAGTGCAACTATATCTTCAAAGTGTGCGTCATTAATGTATTTTCGGGTATGAGAATCAATAAAAAGATGCTTATATCCACAAACCAATGCATAATAACTGATGTTTTGTAGGGATGCTATTGCAAAATCAGTATTTTTAATAATCAGATTTTTTTCATTTTTCAGCTTTTCGACTTGTGCTGCATATGTAATAAATGGTTTGCTCATATCTCCCTCGCTGCAAAATGCCCTAAATATAGAAAAAGAGAGGGGCCTCGGCACCCTCCCCCGATCACAGGCTTCACAAGTTTCTGTAATCTGATCACTGGATAAATTTTAATTGAAATAACAGAGAAAGTCAATAAAAACTTGATTAGTGAGTTTGATTGATTTCTGCTAGTTTAAAAATAGTTTTTAATAATTTCGTATATATTGATAAATTAATAATGATTTTGTTTTGCTTTTGACTGAATGAATAAACAATTTCAATATTCACTGAAATTAAAAATATTGAACGATGAGGCTAAGATTTCAATTTGTTTTGAAAGATACACTTTTGAAAAAAGTGCCAGAACCTCTGAAGGATATATTCCATTAGGTTCTGGCACGAATTCATGGTCTATCGGTTATCGTTTTTCTTCTTTTCTCATCATCGAATGGATAGATAGGAAGGAAAGTAAGATAAATAGAAGAAGGAAGCAGGAAAGGATGATCAGGAGACTCCAGGAGAATGGAGAAAACATGATGTGGGCTGTACCTGCCAAGGAAAGAATTAGACTGAGAAGGAAAGCAAAGAGGATAAATGAAATCGCTGAGAAGAGGATTGTCCATCCAAGTGTAGGAAGGAATGTGATGAAGAGAGAGAAAGAGATTTCTTTTTTTCTGCCACCCATATTTCTCAGAGAATGAATCTTGTCTAGATTCTTTTGGATATTGGTGGAACAGAAGTCATAGATTTTAAAGATTGAAATCACAAGCAGAATGAGAGCGAAGAAGAAACTGAAATTGCCAAGAAGATGGAAGACATTGTCGATACTTTCCAATTGAGTGATTTCATCTGAGTAGATGACATAGTAGGTTCCTTTTTTCACATGGGAATCGTTGAATAGACGCGTACCGCGATTCGAAACAGGGTATTCACAATGAATGGAAGATATTTTTCTTAGCTTGCTTTTCGATTTCGGATTCTTGAACGTCGCTGTGAAGAATGTCGGCTGATAGGAGAAGTCCTTCATCCTATCCGTGCTCATGGAAAGAGTAGAGTCAAGACTCTTCAGCTCGATTCCTTTGATGGAGACCTCTTTCTCAGCGATGCTGACTTTTCGATTTGCAAGGTCATATTTCGAAATCAATTCAGGAGACATTTCCTTGAGTGCCTCATAGCAGGAAGGAAGATAGGATTCGACCATCTTATTGAGTTTTTCTTCTGCATTCTTCTTGATGGAAGAAAGCGAAGAATACCATAGGTCATTCTCGGAAAGAATCTTGGCGAGATTGTAGGAGAAATCATCATTATCACTGGAATTGTTCAAGACTTCTTGATTCTTTTCACTCAGTTCATGGATCCAAGAGGTCTTGTTCGAAAGAATCGAATCATAATTCTCATAGCAGGAAAGATAGTAGGCGGTCAGCTGTAGATTTTTCTTGAGGCTTTCTTTTGAGAATGAGAAATAGTAGACATTGATTTCATTTTTCAGCCTATCATTGTATTTGCTATTCTTCACAATGGACTGAGTATCATCCTCAAGAGGTATTTTTTTCGATAAGGAAATCGCTCCGTATTCCTCAAAGAGAAGATTGCTGATGATTTCCCTGTTGAGTGTGAGGCCTTCTTTGTTGATGGAAACAAAATCGGATGAATCGATACTATCTTCATTTCTGATTCGGGTGATTTTCGTTTCATTGGAATGAGGCAAGGAAATCGGATTCTCAAGAGAGAAGGAAAGATTTGCATTTCGATAGTTTTGATAGAAGGAATCCGTATAGAAGAATCCGTTTGCATAATAGTCATCTTGTACATTCTCATAAAGTGAGTAGTAGAGCTGGGGTAGATTGGCATTGTCTTCGACAGGTGTTTTCAGTGAAGAATATTTCGAATAATCAATCTTTCCTTTGACGATGCCGGTGATTTTGAAATCCATGCCGAATCCTAAATCGACGTAATGACCGTTCAAGGAATCTTCCTTGATTGCATCGGGTAAGAGGATTTCATTTGTCTTGGTATCGATAAAACCATTTTCCTGATAAAGACGGAACACGTTTTCTCCGATGGCGATTTCATTTTCGGTAGATGGAAGGCTTCCGGAAAGAAGAGTATCGATATACGAAGCGGACTGGAGACATCTAGCTGTCGTCATGAGTGCCTTGGAAAAATAGGTGTTTTTCTCGCTGAGGATATTTTTCGTGGAATCAAAATCCATCGCTCCATAGATCTCGAGCCCTGTCTTTTCTTTCAGTTGGTCGATTTCATCCACAGATATGGAATAGCGGCTGATCGCTGGTGAAAAATAGGTGCTCTTATTTGTATCGATGGCTTCGACTCTCTTGTTTATTCCGAAGACTTCTCTTTCGCTATGGGAGAGAGAATAGGCGGTGAGAGATTCCCGGTTATAGTGGTGTAGGAGACCTGTGAGCATGGCAAAGAAGAGAGTGATGGAACAGACGATGATGGTCGATAGAAAACCATATTTCTTCTTAGGATAGATCTTCTTGGATAGAAGGAATAGATTCTTCATAGAAGTCTTCTTTTCCTTCTTTTCTTCTCTTGGATTCTCTCCATCAGGGAACTGAACCTTCTTCCTTATAGTGTGATCTGATATTTCGATTGTTCCATCAAAGGAAAGAGTCGGAATCTGTTTTGAGAAAAAGAGAACGAGTCGTGACTTGGACTGACTTTGGATGATTTCGAGCAATGTCTCAGACCATGTGAATTCATCATCGGAAATCATGAGGATGCTTGGATCTTTATAGATTGCCTTGAAAAGAAGTAGCAAAGCCTGTTCATCTTTGCTCAGATCAGATATTTTCTTATCTGTCTTGATGAAATAAGGAGAATCAGTGAAATCCTTGATGACCTTTTCCTTATCGAACGAATAGAGAAGGGAATCGTTCTCTAAGTTCTCAAGCACAGTCGATTCTGTTTTGTCATCAAAACGAGGAACGATTCCGATTTCATATTTCCGGAATTCATCGGCTTTGGAAGCCGAGGAAAGAAGATCTTCATCCTGGAAAAGATACTTTCCAGAGGTCGGCTTCTTTGATAGAGAAAGGATTTCGAATAGGCATCTATACGAATCATCAATGCTGTGGAATAGAAAACATCCTCTATTCGGCAGAGCGAAATTGATATTCTCAATCAATGTCTTTCCTTTGCTATTCAGTGTCAGATCGATTGCTTGTATCATAATCTACCTTCCATCGTGACATAAGGGATAGATATGAAATGTTTGTCTAAGGAATTCGAAAGATGAGAAAAGAGAAATTGCTAAAATGAACAGTTTTTTCATTTGTAACCCCTTTCCTTGTTCTATATTATTGAATCGTGTGTTAACTATATTGTCAATGCAATCAACTGTTTTCTTTTTCATTGTTCTAATTTTGTAAAATAAAATGACGAGTCGACGATTCCATAAAATTTTGGAAATCCGCATGTCATGGAGTAAGATAGAAGCAGTCTTTCGAAAGGAGAAAGAAGAATGTGCACTGCGGCCTCATACAAAACAAAAGATACGTATTTTGGAAGAACACTGGATTATGAATTTTCTTATGGAGAGAAGGTTGTCCTCACACCGAGAAAATATCCATTTCACTTTCGTTTTCTTGGTGAAAATAAAAAACATTATGCCATACTCGGCATGGCTCATGTGAATCAGGATTATCCCTTGTACTATGATGCCATGAATGAATGTGGACTCGCTATGGCTGGTCTCAACTTTGTCGGGAATGCCTTCTATCAGGAAGAAAAGGAGAATGAAAAGAATGTCGCTCAGTATGAATTTATTCCCTTCATTCTGTCCAATTGCAGAAATGTGGATGAAGCCGAAAAACTGATCAAGGAAATCAATTTGACAAAGACACCCTATAGTCCACAGTATCCGGCAAGCAGCCTACACTATATTCTTCGTGATCCTTCACGATGCATTGTTGTCGAATCCATGAAAGATGGCATTCATATCTATGAGAACAAGACAGGATGTCTTGCGAACAATCCACCATTCCCCCATCAGATGGAGAACCTGAAGAATTATGTTTCCTTGAGCAATGAACAGAGTGAGAAGACATTTTCTTTTGATGATTCCTTCTATTCCAGGGGAATGGGAGGAATCGGTCTTCCTGGAGACTTATCCAGCCAAAGCCGATTTGTCCGTGTCTGCTTCACCTCTCATTTTTCCTGTTCGAAGGAGGATGAGGCATCCAGCGTGAATCAGTTCTTTCATATCCTCGAGTCTGTCTGGCAGACAAGAGGTCTCTGCAAGATGAAGGATCAGTATGAGATCACAATCTATGCCTCCTGCATGAATCTGGAAAAAGGCATCTATTATTGGAAAACCTATGAGAGAAGTCTGCCTTATTCTGTTTCTATGCATAAAGAGAATCTGGATTCCTCTTCCTTGATTCTTTTTGAGGAAGAAACACTTCCGTTTGCCCATCCTCTGAACTGAAATCGCAAGAAAAGAAATTTGTTTCTTTCATCTCATTTATGAAGTCGGTATAATCTCTAGTGGAATTAAAGGAGCTCACAAAGCAAATGAATCAAGATAGAATTCTCGTCATTGACTTCGGCGGACAATACAATCAGTTGATTGCGAGACGTGTTCGTCAATGCCACGTCTATTCGGAAGTCGTTCCTTATACGATCGATATTGAAAAACTCAAGGATCCCTCTGTCAAAGGCTTCATCTTCACCGGTGGTCCAAACAGCTGTTATCTGGAAGATTCCCCTCTGATCAATAAGGAAATCTATTCCCTTGGAAAACCGATTTTCGGCATTTGCTATGGAGCACAGATGATTGCCCACCAGCTTGGCGGAAAAGTCATCCATGCCTCGACAAGCGAATATGGAAAGACCGATGTGGAGATCATCGCTCCTTCCAAGCTTCTCGACCGCTTTGGAAAGAATACGGAAGTCTTCATGTCCCATACGGACAGGATCAGTGAGGTTCCAGAAGGATTCATCATCACTTCCAAGACGAAGGACTGTCCAGTCGCCTCTTTCGAATCCACAGAAAAGAACATCTATGCGACTCAGTTCCATCCGGAAGTCAGACATACCATCGAAGGCCAGAAAGCCATCGAGAACTTTGTCCTGAATATCTGCAAATGCGCTCCGACATGGAAGAGCGAGTCCTTCATCGAAGAACAGGTCAAGGAAATCCGTGCCCAGGTCGGCGATAAGAAGGTCCTTCTGGGACTTTCTGGAGGTGTGGATAGCGCCGTCACCGCAGCCCTTCTTGCCAAGGCCATCGGAAAGAATCTTTACTGTGTCTTTGTCGATCACGGCCTTTTGAGAAAATACGAGGCGGAAGAAGTTGAGGAAGTCTTCGGCCCGAAAGGAAAATTCGATCTCAACTTCATCAAGGCTGACAGCAAGGAACTCTTCTATTCCAAACTTGCCGGTGTCACAGAACCTGAACAGAAGAGAAAAATCATTGGAGCCACCTTCTTGGAAGTCTTCGAAGCGGAGACAAACAAATTGGATGATGTCGAATTCCTCGCCCAGGGAACCATCTATCCGGATCGAATCGAATCCGGTCTTGGCATCTCGGCGAAGATCAAGTCCCATCACAATGTCGGCGGACTTCCCAAGAATATGAAATTCAAGGGACTTGTCGAACCATTGAAGAACCTCTTCAAGGACGAAGTCCGTGAAGTCGGAACCCTTCTCGGCCTTCCGGATTCCATCGTCTATCGTCAGCCATTCCCGGGTCCAGGACTTGGCATCCGCATCATCGGTGAAGTTACCAAGGAAAAGATCAAGATCGTCCAGGATGCGGACTATATCTATCGTGAAGAAATCAAGAAAGCCGGATTGGATAAACAGATTTCCCAGTATTTCGCCGCTTTGAGCAATATGAGAAGCGTCGGTGTCATGGGAGATAGCAGAACCTATGACTATGCCATCGTCCTCCGTGCTGTCCAGACGGATGACTTCATGACGGCAAAGCCGTTTGTCCTTCCCAGCGATGTCATGACGACCATCGTCGATCGCATCGTCAATGAAGTCAAAGGTGTCAATCGTGTTCTCTACGATTTCACCAGCAAACCGCCATCAACCATCGAACT
>CAVCCX010000014.1:0-35581 GCA_963600815.1 Bacteroides uniformis
CATCTTTCTTTGAGCCGAAAAAGGTCCTGAAACCGACAAAGTGAGTAGCAGATTTCGGGGTCAACTCCAAAAGTCAGGTATTATACGTTTTTGCTATGATTGCTAAAAGTCTTTTCAAAGAAAATGCCTAGGCTCTCCAAAAAGAAAGTCTAGGCAGATTGGAAATCAAAGTCGAATCAGATTAGACGCCGGAATAGGCAGAGAAACCGCCATCGATTGGGAGGACGACACCGGTGACAAAGCTTGCAGCCTTGCTATCGGTGAGGAAGAGGACCGCGCCGAGAAGTTCATCGGGTGTACCGAATCTTCCCATCGGGGTATTGTTGAGGATCTTTCCGGTTCTGGCTGTCGGGGTGCCATCAGGATTGAAGAGAAGAGCCTGGTTCTGCTTGGTGGCAAAGAAGCCCGGAGCGATGGCATTGACACGGATGCCTTCCTTGGCAAAATAGGTGGCCAGCCACTTGGTGAAGTTGGAGACACCGGCTTTGGCAGAAGAGTAGGCTGGAATCTTGGTTAAAGGCGTGAAGGCATTCATCGAAGAGATGTTGAGGATCGAGCATCCATCACGGCCGATCATATCGGCAGCGAAGATCTGGGTTGTGACCAAAGTGGCCATGATGTTGAGGTTGAAGACGAATTCGAATCCTTCTTCCTTCAGATCGAAGAAGGTGATGGTGTCTTCATCGACCTTCGGAGCATAGAATTCCTGGGTCGTGGAAGCCTTAGGGGAATTTCCTCCGGCACCATTGATGAGGATATCGCATTTTCCAAGATCCTTGAGGATGGCGGCATGGGCGGCAAGAAGTGAATTCTTGTCCAAGCAGTTGGCTTCATAGGCCTTGGCGATATAGCCTTCACTTGTGATTTCATCGACGACTTTCTGGGCGGAGGTGAGATGGAGATCCATGATGGCGACCTTGGCGCCGCAGCAGGCAAGAGCCTTGCCCATCAAGGAGCAAAGAACACCACCGGCACCGGTGATGACGACCACCTTGTCTTTCAGATTGGTCACAAACGGCAATTCATTGACTTTCATTTTTGTTTCCCCTTTTATTTCTTCATTTTTTCAGCGGCCTCGAATAAGCCATTGATATACGCACAGCCAAGGGCACGGTCGAAAAGTCCATAGCCTGGCTTTTCTTCCTCACCGAAGATATTTCTTCCATGGTCCGGTCTCACATAGCCATCAAAGCCATTGTCGACAAGATTCTTGACAATCTTGAACATATCCAAGGATCCGGCATTGGAATAGTGTCCGACTTCCACGAAGGAATCCTTGTCATCCGTGTATAAGACGTTGCGGAGATGGGCAAAATAGATTCTTCCTTCCTTGGCATATTTTTCAGCCATGTGCGGAACATCGTTCTTTCTTCCGGCACCGAAGGATCCTGTGCAGAGAGTCAGGCCATTATGCTTGTCTGGCACAGCGGCGAACATGCTATCGAGATTCTTTTCGTTGGAGACGATTCTTGGAAGAGAGAAGATATCCCACGGCGGATCATCCGGATGGATGGCCATATTGATGTCATACTGGTCGCAGACATCCATGATGGAATTGAGGAAATAGACCAAGTTCTTGAAATATTCTTCGTGGCTGATTCCCTGATAGATATGAAGAAGATTCTGCAATTCATCCGGAGAATAGGATTCATCCCATCCCGGAAGATGGAGATGATTCGGATCGACCTTGGCAAAATCATCCGCAGAATAGCTAAGGGAATTGGAATAATCCGGATTCCGGTGATGCATGTTGGTTCTCAGCCAATCGAACACCGGCATGAAATTGTAGCAGACGCATTTGACACCGACTTCACCGCAGAGTGCGAGATTCTGGCGGAAGGCTGCGATGTGCTCATCTCTTTTTGAGGAGCCCATCTTGATGTCTTCGCTGACCGGAATGGACTCAATGACTTCCATGGCCAGACCATGTTTCTCACTGTGTTCCTTCAAGGCAAGAAGGCTTTCCTTGTCCCAGACTTCGCCGGGTTTCTTATCGTAGACAGACGTGACAACAGAATACATATTCGGTATCTGCTTGATATAGGTAAGCGGAATAGAATCGTTTAAGCCATACCATCGAAAAGATAGTTTCATATGATTTTCTCCTATGCTCCTATTTTAGTAAAGCGCTGTCATTCTTACCATTGCAATTTTATGCTTAATAGTTTGCAAAAAATGAAATCATTTCCTATAATATTCCTATATGTTCAATTTCACATACCGGAGCCTCGATTTCAGTCACAAACTCGACCATGCCTCCTCCCCCAAGGATGAATATGGAAAACATATGCATCCCTTCTTTGAAATCCTCTATTTTGTCTCCGGCGATTCGAAATACAATGTGGAAGGTGAATTAAGAAAGCTCCGTTCCGGAGACTGCATTCTCATTCAGCCGGGAAAATTCCATTTTGCCGAAGTCAACAAATCGATTCTCTATGAACGTTATGTCCTCAAATTTCCCGAGAGCCTCTTTCCAGAGCCAATCCGGATCAAGTTCCACGCCAAGTCTCCCTTCTTCCATCTGACATCCGAGGAAGTCAGTCTCTTCAAGTCATTGGACAACTACTACAACCAGATGACCGATGAGGATATGTATGTCATGGCAGTGGCCAAGCTCTGGGAACTGCTCGCCCTGCTCGATAACACCAAGCAGGCTATCGACAGCAATAGGGAACTTTCCGTCATCTCCAAGATTACCAACTATATCGAACTGCATCTGGAGGATAATCTCAGTCTCACCAAGATGAGTCAGGATCTCTCCTATTCGGAATCGTATATCTCGAACTGCTTCAAAAAAGAGATGCATATTCCCATCATGAAATATATCCGATCGAAGAAGATCATCCATGCCCACTCTCTGATCCAGGGTGGTGCCAAGCCCCAGGATGTCTGTGAAAGGCTCAACTTCAACGACTATTCCACATTCTATAGACAATATCTGAAGGTTATCGGCATTTCCCCTTCAGATGACAAGTAGGAAGGCTTATTTGTTTACAAATAAAGCATTTCGGAAAAACTTTTTTGTTACAAAAGAACAAAGAAGTAAAAAGAGGCTTTACTATTGATAGTGAAAGGGCTATACTTGAGATTAGAGATATCTTGTATACAAGTTATAGAAGATGTCAGATTCATATGAAAAGAGGTAAGTACTATGAATTCAGATGAAATCATTCAGGCGATTGTCGATTCTGGTGTCTTAGCTGTCATCAGAGCCAACTCTGTTGATGAGGCCGTCAAAATGGCCAGCTATGCTGCCAAAGGTGGTATCAAAGGTTTGGAAATCACCTTTACTGTTCCCGATGCAGACAAAGTCATCGAAAAATTGGTTGCTGACAAGGTCGATGCTGTTGTCGGTGCCGGAACGGTCTTAAATGAAGAAACCGCAAAATTGGCTTATTCCAAAGGTGCCAAGTTCATCGTTTCTCCCTGCTTTGATGATGGCGTCAACGAATTCTGCAAATCTGTGGATATTCCGTATTTTGCCGGCTGCTTCACACCAACCGAAATCTACAATGCCATGAAGAAGGGTGTCAAGGTTGTCAAGGTCTTCCCTGGCTCCGTCTGCAAGCCGAGCTACTTCAAGGATGTCCATGGCCCGTTCCCGAAGGCCAAGCTTCTTCCTTCCGGTGGTGTCTCCCTTGAGAACATCAACGACTGGATCAAGTTCGGTGCTGTCGCTGTCTCTGCCGGTTCTTCCTTGACTGCTCCAGCCAAGACCGGTGAATATGAGAAGATCATCGACAATGCCAAAGCCTTTGTCGAAGAAGTCAAGAAGGCTCGTGCCCAGTATTCGAAGTAATATAGAAAAGGAAAAGAAAAAACAATGTCTCAGAAAGTCATTACGTTCGGCGAAGTCATGCTTCGTCTTGCCCCGATGGGCTATCTCCGTTTTGTCCAGTCCGATACGATGGAAGCTACCTATGGTGGTGCTGAAGCCAATGTTGCCGTCTCTTTGGCCAACTATGGAATCGATGCCGCTTTCGTCACAAAGCTTCCGAGCCACGAAATCGGACAGGCTGCCGTCAACTCTTTGAGAAAATTCGGTGTCGACACTTCCCTCATCGTCCGCGGCGGTGACAAGGTCGGTATCTACTATTGTGAAAAGGGCGCTTCCCAGCGTCCGAGCAAGGTCATCTATGACAGAGCTCATTCCGCCATCTCCGAAGCCAAGCCATCCGACTTCGATTGGGAGAAGATTTTTGCTGGTGCCACATGGTTCCATGTCACTGGCATCACACCAGCCATCTCTGAGAATATGGCTGAAATCACCATCGAAGCTGTCAAGGCTGCCAAGAAGCTCGGTTTGACCGTTTCCACCGACCTCAACTTCCGCAAGAAGCTCTGGAGCAAGGAACAGGCCAACAAGGTCATGACTGAAGTCTGCAAATATGTCGATGTCTGCATCGCCAACGAAGAAGATGCCTCCGATGTCTTCGGCATCAAGGCCACCGATACCGATATCAACACCGGCAAGCTTTCTGCCAAGGGCTATGAAGATGTCTGCAACCAGCTTGTCAGCAAGTTCGGTTTCAAGAAGGTTGCCATCACCTTAAGAGAATCTCTCTCTGCTTCTGACAACAACTGGTCTGCCATGCTTTACAGCGATGGAAAGTTCTATACTTCCAAGAAATATGCCATGCGCATCGTCGACAGAGTCGGCGGCGGCGATTCCTTCGGTGGCGGCTTGATTGCTGCTATCCTCAAGGGATATGATGATCAGCAGGTCATTGAATTGGCTGTTGCTGCCTCCTGCTTGAAGCACTCCATCGAAGGTGACTACAACCTTGTCTCCTGGAATGAAGTCGAAACACTTGCCAACGGCAATGGTTCCGGCAGAGTTCAGAGATAATTTATCTGAAATCCCTTCACACTATTCCTCTTTTTTAGGGGAATAGTGTTTTTTCTTTCATCCTGGTACGATATACTATTGAGGTACAAAACAGGAGAAAATATATGGTAAACATCTTTGCCGCCTACAAAGGCAATCACATCGGAAAAGAACTTGCTGCCCCGGTCAGTCAAGAGGAGATCAATCACGAAATCGAACATCTTCTTTCAGAGCACAATCACGGAAAGAAGAAGGAAGGCAAATCGGAAAACGGAGACATCGTCAACATCGATTTCGAAGGCTTCCTTGATGGCGTCGCCTTCGAAGGCGGAAAAGGCGAACACTATGATCTCGAATTAGGCTCCCATTCCTTCATCCCCGGATTCGAAGATCAGCTTGTCGGTCATGAGGCCGGAGAGGATGTCGAAGTCAAGGTCACTTTCCCGACGAACTATCAGGCCAGTGAACTCGCAGGAAAAGAAACCATCTTCAAATGCAAGATTCATGAAGTCAAGACGAAAGCCAAACCGGAACTCAACGATGAATTCGCCGCTCATTTCGGATACAAGAATGTCGATGAGCTCAAAGCCGCCATCAAGAACAATCTCGAGATCGTCCATCAAAACGATGCCAAAAACAAATATCTCGAGAGACTGCTTCGCCATCTTGTCATGACTTCTTCTCTTGAGCCGACAATGGAACAGATTACGAAGAGCAAAGAGAGAATCATCGAATACTATTCCTCGGCTGTCAGCCAGTATGGCATGACATTGGATAGCTATCTCCAGGCCATCGGCATGGACAAGGCAAAATTCGAGGAATCCATCCTCAAGGAAGCCGAAAATACCGCAAAGACGGATATGATTGCCCAATATATCGGTGAAAAGGAAAGCCTTCTTCCAACCGAAGAGGAAATCAATCAGAAGGTCCAGCTCTTCAAGAACACCTATCATCTTCCGGATGACAAAATCGATGAATTCCTTGCCGGCCGTAAGGAAGAAATCACCTCGGATATCCTCAGAGAGAAAGTCGCCAAACTGCTTTTGGAAAATAACGACTAAAGAAAAGAGTCTGCCATTGAGAAACCAATCATTTCTCTGGCAGACTCCTTTTTTATTCCTTGTCGTCTTCAAGATGGAAGGAGAATCCGTTCTCCTTTACAGAAAGAATCATCTTCCTTTTCATCAATAGATTCTGAGATTCATTGCTCATTCCCAAAAAGCAGTCCAAGTAGATTTTCTCATCTACAATTTCCATTCCAAGATCCTTGTAGAAATCAGCAACGGCATCAAAAGATACATTTTCATATTTGTAGGTCGTATCGATATCGAAGGATTTGGTGAACGATTTTTCTTCGATGTCCTCTTTTGTCAGAATCAGATAATTTGGAAAATAGACCATGCTTTTGGTTTCATCATCTTTTATCTCACAGATTGCAGCATTGGCCCAATAACTAGAATAGGTCTTATTTTCCCTTGTCATTGAGGAATGCAAATCGACAAATTGATAGGCATCATGATCTTCGGTGATGACATAAACCTGATTCGAAAATTGGTTTTTTGATATGATTTTGTTTGAAAAGAATGCATTCTCATTCATCATCGTATCCAGAAGATGATCATCCGTCGCATAGAGATAACTCGGATTACAAGCCGTATAAAATGTTTTTGGTGGAAGTTCCAATTTTGTTTTATATCGTGGTCCATTCACATAGGTGACTTCGCGCCATTCATTTCCACAGGATGTGAGAAGTGTCAGAAAGGCAAGAGCGATGATCTTTGTCTTTTTCATATTGCACCTCCTTATGTTGTGCTGCCTAGCGTTTATGAAGAAGCCTAACATTTTTTCATTATCTATCGATATTCATGATAAGAATGACATGCATTCCTTCTTTCTAGTAGATATATCTTTATATCTATTATCGCACTCAGAGCAAGTATGGAAAAGAACTGTTTTTGCATTATCGGTTCAGTTTCTCATAAAAAAGACTATACTATATGAAAGAGCTTTACCATGATCGATGAAAATAAATAGCCTACAGAATTATTCAACTTGTACAGCAATCAGTTCAAAACGGAAAGAAGGAAAAAAGATGAAACAGACAAAATATGAGAACACGAGAATGCGTATTCTACACCAGCTTCCGGATATCCTGAAGGATCATGACCCAAAAGAAATCAGCCTGAATGAATTCATCGAACTTGCAAAAATCAGCAAGAACACATTCTACAATCATTATGATTCACTTGAGGATCTCTACACGGATTACTGCAACTGGATTGAAGAAAAATATGATGCTGAGATCATAAAAATATATACCAAAGATGATCTACCACACCTTCTGACTCTTTTATTGGAAAAACTAAAAGACGATCAATACTTCCAATGCTACATCCATCTTCAGAAAAATCTCTCAAAGAAACTCGCGGAAAAATGTCATCATATCTATTCTATCGACATTGATTCCTATCGTATGCTTTTTGCTGTGGCCGGTCTCATCAGGACAATCGAAATATGGATACAAGAGGAAAGAGAGGAAAGCCCGGAATTTGTTGCCAATCTGCTTGCCCAATATGTAGACAAAGCCTTAGGTTAAAGGTGCACCCTAGAAGAGAAACCCGAACTGTCGCAGTCTAGAATTTCACGAAAATATAAGAGAATTTGTCATTACTTATAGAAGAGATAGTGAAACAGTCATACATTTTTGTATATCATCATATCGCGTGAAAGCCAGTCAATTCTTTACAAAATAACATATTCAGCGTGATGACAATTCCTCCCCAGACGAGGATGATGCCGGCAAGCGAACAGATGGTTGTGACTTCAACCCACTTCCACTTCTTGGCTTTTCGTCCAATGATCGTACCCTGCATGATGTTGGAATTGACCAAGGCATAGGAGACATTGTGAAGAATTCTTCTAAGAACCAACTGATCACCGATGGAAGATTCATCATATTTCCAGAAAGAGGATTCCATCGTCGCCAGATTCAGATCACCACCAGCATAGGCTTCCTGCTTCGCATCCATATAGGATGGAATCGTATTGAAGTCGCAGATGACAGCGCCTCTGAAGCCCCATTCGTCTCTGAGAATCGTCGTCAGAAGACGATAGTCACCGCCCGTCCATCTTTTTACGATTCGTCAACAATACCTCTTCCTTCCCCTTTATGAATAAGGCATATACACCACATTCTGCGAACAATTTCATTCTAGACCACTTTTCAGTTTCCAGGAAAGAACATCAGCATATAAATTGGTAGATTGATGATTTTCTCTTCTTCCTTATATATATTCCTTTTGGATAGGACATAAGCCTTTTCGATTTCAGGATAGCTTTCAAGAATATGGTCAAGAGCATGATGTTCGAATCTTCCGGTCTTATTCGGATTGCCAGACTTGACTTCCAAAGGAATGATCTGACCTTTTTCCTGGATCAGAAAATCAATTTCACCACATTTTTTATGATTGAAATAGTAAAGTGGATATCCTTTTGATGCAAGTTGCTCCGCCACGGCATTTTCAAATGGGGCACCAAAATTCATTGTACAATCTCCCTGAATGATTCTCATCGCTCCTTCCTTATCGAAGAGTTGACAGGAAAGAAGACCGATGTCATTCGAAAAGAGTTTCAACGTCTTTCGATCTTCATTCAGTCGAAGGGGATAGGTTGGTTCATTGACATTATATGTTGCTAAGGCAACCCCAGCATTCGTAAGCCAAAGAAAAGCATCGGTCAAATCCATATTTTTCGCATTCGGATAATCCAATTTTGATTTTCGGAAATGCTTGTCTTTTCGATTCAGTTCCCCGGGAATGCTTTTATATGCCTCACTGATCAGGATACGATGCTCAAAAGGAGCATATTTCTGAATATCCTTCTGATACCCGTCTAAAAGTTGTTTCTGACTGGTCCTGACCTTTTCCAAATCCACGAATTCCAAAAAAAGAGAAACAGTTTCCGGCATTCCACCGACAAGAAGATATTGCTGAAAGAGAGTCATGATTTTCTCATGAATCGTCTCTTCAACTTCTGTAACTGTCTCAAACTGTTTTTTCAAATAAGAAATCACTTCAGAACCGATTCCTTTGCAAACTAAGAATTCCTCAAAATCCAATGGATACATGGTGTATGTATCCATATATCCGACCGGATTGGACTGAATATAAGAAAGATTGAGGCCTAATAAAGATCCAGATAAAGCATAGCGGAATCTTCCCTCATCCACAAGTTTTTTGATGAGTGTGATTGGATCAATGGTTTTATGATAAAGTTCTGGGTTTGTCTTCAATAAATCCTCACGATAGCGATAAACTTCCTGTATTTCATCCAAAAAGATACAGGACTCTTTTTCAATCAGAGAGGAAGAAGCAACAAGAGACAATTTGAGGTAAAAATCTTCCGAAGAGGTCAATTTCGAGAATAAATCCAACGAAGTCTTATCCGTGGCAAAATTGATTTCGACAAAATGTCGATTGTTTCGTTCGAAACATTTGCGTATGGAATATGTTTTTCCGACCTGTCTGGCTCCATAAAGAAGAACTGCACTTTTTCGATCATTGAGCCACGAGTCGAGAATCCGATCTATTTTTCTTTGCATATATTCCCCTTTCGAAACTGGATTTCTATTCCTATTCTAATTTCCAACAGAAAAAATTTCAATGAAAAATGCCTTTTTGCGGAAAGTTTTGAAGTCGAAAATTGCTTTTTGGCGGAAAATTTTCTAATCTAAAGTATAGGAAATACGGAAAGTTTTGAAGTCTAAGCGAGAGAGCAAAGAGCTTGGACCGAAAGAAAAACAAAATAGCGAATAAATTAGGAACCCACTTCTGATCCATATCTTTTAGGTAGCAAGAAAAACCAGGAATCACTCCTGGCTTTTCTTGTTATTCAGATTTTACGTCTCTACTTATACTGCTGTCTCTTCTTCTTTTTTGATCTTGAGGATATTCAAGGTGATGACAATGCCACCCCAGACGAGGATGATGCCGGCAAGCGAACAGATGGTTGTGACTTCAACCCACTTCCACTTCTTGGCTTTTCGTCCAATGATCGTACCCTGCATGATGTTGGAATTGACCAAGGCATAGGAGACATTGTGAAGAATTCTTCTAAGAACCAACTGATCACCGATGGAAGATTCATCATATTTCCAGAAAGAGGATTCCATCGTCGCCAGATTCAGATCACCACCAGCATAGGCTTCCTGCTTCGCATCCATATAGGATGGAATCGTATTGAAGTCGCAGATGACAGCGCCTCTGAAGCCCCATTCGTCTCTGAGAATCGTCGTCAGAAGACGATAGTCACCGCCCGTCCATCTCGTTCCGATACGGTTGAAAGAGGACATCAGGCCTGTCGCCTTTCCTTCCTTGACTGTGATTTCAAATGGTCTGAGATAGATTTCTCTCATGACCTGTTCCGAGACCCAGGAGCAATCACCGGAAACAGAACGATGTGTTTCCTGTTCATTCAAGGCGAAATGCTTGATGAATGCGATGGTTCCCTTGCTTTCAGTTCCACGGACTTCAGCTGCACCGATTTTTCCGGAAAGGAAAGAATCTTCCGAATAATATTCGAAGTTTCTTCCTCCGAATGGAGAACGATGGATGTTCATTCCAGGAGCATACCATCCGGTATATGGAACGCCATCATTTCCAACAAGTCCTTCTTCACCAACGGCCTCACCAAACTTTTCAGCCAAGTCCTGATTCCAGGTCGCAGCCACGGTGACGCCACAGCAATACGAACAGCAATTCTCAAACAGCTTCGGATTCATGAAGGAGGTCCATCCGACTGGACCATCCGCACAGGAGACATTCGGAAGACTGACTTCCTCAACCTGTTCAATCTTATAGGCAGCGGAATTGTACATCGTCGCGACACTATCGAGATTCATCTGATTGAGGAGCGTCTCGAATCTTTCATCGTCATAATCGACTTTTCCAACCCATTCTCCCTTGATCTTTTCACCCTTCTCATCACGAATGAAGTTTCCTTCACTATCGAGGTTGTCCTTATAGAGAAGATCATAGAGGGCATACTGCTTTTCTGCATCGACTTCCGGATAATCCTCGGCATCATAATCGGTCGGATTGTTCGTCGTCTTGTCATCCAAGGCAGCGATGAAATCAGCATCGACGGTTCTTTCTTCTTCCGTTGGGCTATCCGGCCAAGTATTTTCCCAATCCGTTCTCGAGAGCGTCTTTTTCAGACGATAATCAGAATTGAAATATTCATTCTCATTATCTGTAAAAAGATTCGTGACCTCTGTATCTGTGACAGGATCCGTCTCATATTGGATGCCTTCATCAAGCTGAACGGAAATGGTATCGACGATGGTATGGGCATTCTTCGAAATACGGAAGGTGTATTGTCCTTTGTCCAATTCATAGCCCTTGAAGCCATTATGGTTGTTATCATAGCAATCATAGCTTGCCATGTAGTAGGGATTGATTTCGATGCTGACAACTTCCGATTCATTCGGTTCGAGCAATTTTGTCTTGGCAAAGCCGATAAGGATTTCACTCGGTTTTTCAATCTCACCCGTGATGTAGGGAAGAGCAGCATAGACTTCGACCACATCTTTTCCAGCGAGTGAACCCGTGTTCTTGACTTCGACTTCGATATTGAAGGTCTCCGTATCGAAGTTGGTGATTTTATCTTTGTTCTTGACTGTCCAATCGAAGGTGGTATAGCTTAAGCCATAGCCAAATGGATAGACGACATTGTTCTGATACCATGTATCACGGCTGGAAGAAGGTTCTGTCTCATAACGCGTTTCATAGTAGCGATATCCGACATATTCCCCTTCTTCATATTCAACGCCATAATACAGGACACCTTTTCCATCCTTGATATACTGATCGCCTGTGATGGATCCTGTCGTACGGTTGCAAGACATGTTGTACCATGTCGGATCCTTCTTGAAATCAAGGGAGAAAGTATCGACTGTTCTTCCGGAAGGATTGACCTCGCCCGAAAGTATCTTCCCCAAGGCTGTCGTACCGCTATTTCCCGGGTATCCCATCCAGATAGCGGCATCAATCTTATCCTGATAGGCATAATAGTCACTATTTTCCAGGAAGCCAAGTTCCATCGGTGAGCCGGAGTTGAGAACAACGACAACTTTTCCAAAACCAGAGGAGCAGACTTCTTTGAGCAAGTCCGTTTCATTTTGATCGAGCTGAAGGAAATGGTCATCTGCCTTTCTTGCACCGCTTGCCCCATTCATCGTCATCGGAAGGTCAAAGCCCTCGCCGCCGATTCTCGTGAAGACAACCACGGCAACATCGGAATAACTTCCATAGGATGATTTGACTTCCTCAGTGTAACTCGAGATCGGCGTTTCACCAGTTTCGAGGAAAACCGGTTTTCCACTATCGAGGTCGCCGGGATTCGAGGTTCTTCCGCTTCCGGATTTCTTATCATTCTTGTAGAAGGAGACAAGAGTCGGATTGACCTTAAAGCCTGCGGATTCCAAGGATTCCTGAATCGTGACCGATTCACCTTTCGCGGCACCAGATCCGCTGCCACCGATGGCAATGTTGACGGAATTCTTTCCGAAAACAGAGATTTTGCTTCCCTTCTTGACCGGAAGGGCATTGTTCTTGTTCTTCAGAAGAACCATGCCTTCCTCATTCAGCTGGAGATTGACTTCATTGGCATTGGCTAAAGATTCCGTCTTATTGGAATATTTGGCCACATAGGCGGATTGTTCACCCTCCTTGAAAATCGGATCAGGAGCACCGAAGACGAAGTCGAGAAGATTCGAGAAAGTGGTATTCATCAAAACCGGAGCCACAATGGCAATGCCAGCCAAAGCCATTGAAGTGAAAGCCCAGATTTTGACGCTTTTCTTCTTCCATAGTTTCTTTACCATAAGAAAGTTCCTTTAATAGTTTCCTTTGACCGGATAGCCTTTGAAATTGTCCCACTGGACAACCGCATTGTCTGCTGTGATGGAAATGTAATCGAGAAGCGGAGCATGGGCGGTCATGGTTGTTCCGGAAACAGCATCCGAGTTGGCAGTTGTGAAGGTGATTTCATTGTTTCCCTTCTTCAAGGAAATCGTTCCCAAGGTATATTCCGCAAAAGCCTGTGGCTTCAAGGTATCGCCTTCACGAGGTGGGACATTCTGGAAACTCAATTTCGGATAGTCAAGGGAGGTTCCATTGACGGAGATGGCATAATTATCCTTGTTATAAGTATAATTCTCCAATTCCTGAGACATGGAGGCCTTGAAGGTGACATTGGAAACATCCACATCGGAGATGAGTTCGAACTTCAAGGTGTTTCCCTGCTTATACATATAGGAAACATATTTGTCCTGGGATGCATTGTAGCCAGGCATGGTGACAATGGCCGAGGCACCAGTGGTTGTTCCACTCAAGCCATTTCCGATGATGCCGGTGAAATCGATATCCTCGGCTTCGAATTTATAAGTCTGTGTACCGACGAATTCCGTGGTCGATCTTGTCCATTTGGCTTTCAAGGTGATATCCGCAGTGACCTTGGATGTGAAGACATAGTCGACGCCATCCTTCTGCCATCCGGAGAACACATAGCCTTTTCTTGTCGGATCGACACTGATTTTGCTGACAGCCGTATCATTTTCGACTTTCAGGGTTCTTGTTGAAGGAATGGCACCATAATAGTCATAATCGAATGTGACAGTATGCGTCGCCTTATTGGCTGTAAGCCATCTTGCATAAAGAGTGAAGGCAGAGGAAACAACCGAAGAGAAATCATAGACGAGCGTGCACTCTTCATCCGTATACCAGTTGTCAAACGTATAGCCTTCCTTTGTCGGATCGGTCGGCTTGGTCAACGTTTTTCCTTCCTCGACACTCGAAGAAGCCACCTCCGAACCACCATTCGAATTGAAGGTGATGGTGAACTTCTGATTGGTGACCACAATATTTTTCAAAGAAACACTCTTTCCACCGAATGTGATCTTGACGGACTTGGTTCCGGCAACGGCCGTATTCAAAGCCGTGATGGTGACTCTTGAATCCGTCATGGAAAGATCTTTGGTGGATTTATCCTTATAGGTGACAGTCAGGACACCGCCGGTCGCATCAAATGTTTCTCCAATGAGATATTCCATCTTGGTCGGGTTCGTCTTGACCTTCAGAGAAGTGACGTTCTGATCGCTGACGGATGTATCCGGAGTTCCGGTATTCTTGTTGTCGTCGGTTTCTTTATCCGTCGTCTTTTCTGTTGTCTGCTGAGGGGTCGAAGACTGCTTTGTCGAAGCGGATGTCTTATCGCAGGATACCAAAGAGAATCCCGTTGCAGCAAAGGCCAATAAGCATGCGAATTTTTGAATTTTTTTCATAATTACCTCCGAATTTATAAAATTCATTCTTCTGTTCAAATTATAAAAAAGGGCTTACATAGAGAAAATATTCTTGTCAAACTTCGTCTATAATTCCTCAAAGTTGGCATCCAGAGAGAATTGACCTTGGCCTGAGCCAAGGTCAATCCAGACTGACTGATCAACTTATTTCACAGTGAATGTGATACTTCCCTTATAGTGGCCTTCGGTTGGTGTTCCAGCGAAGATCCAGCTCGACATATAGGCATTGGTGTAGTAGGTCAGATCGACATCGAATGTGTAGGTTCCAGCAGCAAGAGATCCTTCGATGGTGTAGTAGTCGACAACGTCGTAGCTTCCCTTATTGGCTTTTCCAACAACACTCTTTTCGTGCTTGACAGCTTTGACTCCAGTCGGCAGGTTGACAAAGGAGTAATCATATTCCTTCTTGGCTTTTGCCGTCGAAGCATCGATGGTGATGATATCGGAAGCCGTCTTATCTTCATTTCTCTGATGCCAGCTATCGTCGCTATCCTGATAGGCATTGACAATCAAGCCGTTCATGGACATACCCCAGAACTGGGCAGCGCCTGGAACTTCCGTGAAGTAGCTGAGAGCAGGAATATCGACCTTCATGGAGAAATTCTGGTTGGCAGTATAGCTTGCAGCAGAGGTACCGGTCGTCATGGCTGTTCCATCGACATGGATGGCGCTTCTGACTTCGACATCGATTTGGGCTGTGGAGGTGATCCAGACATCCTGCTTGGTTGTCGCATTCAGCGTGATTTTTCCTTCCTTTGTCGGCTTTCCGCTGACGACCTTATTGTTGACGAACTTCAAGCCATATTCAGCAAGAGCGGCACTCGAAGCATCATCAAGGACAAAGGAAATGTCCGAATTGGAGACTTTGATGTTGTTATTGACACCCTGTTCGACAATGACCGTGAATTTCTGGCCGGAGACAGCACCATTCTTGATGGTGGTGGAGTTGGCTCTCGCATACAAAGCTCTCTGTGCCTTGCGACGGATGGCGAAATAGAGGGATGGATTTGCCTGATCATCACTTGTGGCTGTGGCACTCGATTTGGTCTTGACCATCTTGGTCGAAGCATCCCAGGTACCATGGTCAAGAGCATTCTTCGGATAGCCCTTGGAAGAGCCTAAGAGCTGATCGGAGCCGGCATAGGCCATCAAATTGACCGGAACATAATCTTTTGCCCAGGCATCCGTACAGACATCCGCCTTGGAATCCCATTCATCTCTCAAAAGATACTGGTGGATAGCATAGGAGTTGGCAGTGACGGCATAGCCGATACGGTTGAAGGAGGACATGATACCCATGGAATGACCGAATTTCACGGCATATTCGAATGGCTTGAGGTACTGTTCACGGATAACCTGCTCATTGGCAAAGGTCAGAACACCGCCGTAGTCCGCACGATAGGATTCCTGATCATTTAAGAAGAAATGCTTGCAATAGGTGATAAGGCCCTTGCTGACTGCGCCCGAGACGACTGCCGCTGCGAATCTTGCCGCATGATAGCCATCCTGAGAATAATATTCGAAGTTACGTCCGCTGAAAGGAGAACGATGGGTGTTCATGGCTGGACCTGCCCACTGGGAAAGTCCTAAGAAGATGGCTTCATTTCCGACCAAACGGCCCATCTTTTCACCTAATTTCGTATTGAAGGAAGCCGAGAGAATCGGAGCTGAGGGGAAGAGGGTTCCGCCACCGATCTGGACAGGACCATCCTTATAGTTATCTTCATCCTTATTGATGACATCCAAGGCAGCCATGCCCGGACCGGACTTGGCATCGCCGGAGACGATATTGGCCATATCTTCCCAGCTAAGCTGGTTCATGAAGGAAGTCCACTTTGTGCTTCCAGCATCCGTTCCTTCACTGACCTTTCCGTTCTCGACAGTCAGATCCTGATAGTCGACACCCGCCATATCAGCCAGGTCGAGATGGTTCTCACTTGTTGTCTTGCTATCCTGCGTCCAGGTCGATGGAACACTGCTTGCATACCAGGGATCGGCTTCTTCCAATTCATAATGGTTATAGACATCCTGATCATCGAGAAGATCTTTTTCATCCTTGGTGATCGTGCGATCAGCGACGCTCGCAGCCGTCGGCTGTTTCAATCCGCCTTCATCGCTTCTGGAAATCGTATTGTTCTCCAAAGCCTCTTTGGTGGACTTATATTCATCATCCTGGGAGAAAATCGGCTTGATTTCCTTTCCGGTGACATAGTCATTCTGAATTTCGATGGTGGAATTGATGGTTCTCGTCATGGAAAGAACCGGTGTATGGGAGTCACGGTTGGCGGTGATGGTATAGTCTCCTGCTTCCAATTCATAGCCGGTATGGCCATTATTGTTCTTGTCATCATAATCGAAGGAAGCCATATCCTGGGCAACGAACTGAACCGTAACGATATCGCTCTCTCCTGGCTGGAGAAGTTTTGTCTTTCCGAAATTGACCAGGTTGTTCGAGGCTTTTTCGATGCCGTTCTTCGTATAAGGAGCGGAGAAATAAATCTGGACGACATCTTTTCCGGCGAGTGATCCCGTGTTGGTGACCTTCACCTGGGCGGTGACCGTCTGGGTCGCACCCGAAATCGTCGCAGTCTTGGCAACACCGACCCATTTCCAATCGAATGTAGTGTAGCTCAAGCCGAAGCCGAATGGATAGAGGACATTGTTGTTGTACCATCCTTCGCCATCCTTGCCCATATCAGTGGCTTTCGTTTCATAGAAGCGATAGCCATTGTAGATGCCTTCACGATATTCCGTTTCGGTATAGTTGGTTGCTTCTCCGTTGTAGTAGAGGGTGGCGTTCATTCTTGATCCATCACCGTTCTTATTCTGGTTCTGCCATCCGAAGTTGGTGAAGGAAGGATCATTCTTGAAATTCTTCGTCCAAATATCAGACGTATGTCCGGACGGATTGACTTCACCGGTCAGAATCTTTCCGACAGCCATGGCACCATTGTTTCCGACACCGCCAATCCATAAGACTGCATCGACACCCAAATTGGAGGATGTCTTCTCTTCTACCAACTCAGGAATTTCCATGATATTGGAGGAGTTGATGAGGACGATGACCTTATCGAAATATGTCTTGACATGCTTGATCAATTCTCTTTCGTTGTCATCGAGCATGAGATAATGATCATCTTCGTTCTTATGTCCGTCCACCTGGCAGGTTGCCAAATCCTTGTTTTCAGCACCGGCTCTATGAAGCGTGATCACAGCGGCATCATTGTAGGCATAATAGGATGCGATGGTGGAGGAAGTATATTCATCCATGGAGATTTCAAGAAGGTTATTGTCCGCTGTCTTGGTCGCTCCATTGATGGTCTTATAAGTCTTGTAAAGATCGATGGTCGATGGATTGACCTGGATACCGACATCTTCCAGGGATTCCTGGATACCGGTAAAGGCAACACCATTGTTTCCGGTTGTGCCGGCACCTGATCCGCCACCGGCGGTCACCATGTCGACCGTGGCAATGCCAAAGCAGGTGACATGCTTTTCGGAGCTTGCCAAAGGAAGGGCATTGTCGGCATTTTTCAATAAGACATCGCCTTCGCTTGCGATATCGATAGCAGTTTCCTTGGCCGCCTGCTGTTCGATGGCAAGAGAAGAATAGTCCGTATAGAATTTTCCTTTTTTAGACAAATCGCCTGTCTGTCCGCCTGTCGCTTCGACATTCTTCTCAACGACAGGATTGACGACATCATCATCATCTGTCGGGTCTGTCGAACTCGAACTGGATGAAGTCGAATCGCTTTTTCCCGTCGAATCCGTCGCAACAGGGAATGTGGAACTCGGATTTCCAGTCGAGGATGTATTGTTCGAACATCCGACCATGAAAGCCGACATCGCCGCCAAAACAACGAGCTTGAATTGTTTTTTCATATGGTTTTCCTTTCTTTGAATGACAATCATTTCATTGTCATACCTTGCCTATCGATGATTTCTTGCCAAGGAATGCAATCATCTGTAAGCCCTTTTATTTTAGAAATAGCCCATTTTTCTTTGAATAGGCAAAAAAGAGCAAAGAGTCTCTAAGAAGGACAAAATCGAAAAAAAGTACGAAATCCGCACCATATCTCAAAAACCGTTTATTTTTGAGATTCCATTCTTTTCACATAGAGAATTTTGCTTTAAAATAGGGTCAAGGTTTATAGAAATAACTTTTAGGAACAAAAGTAACGATCATGAATCAAAGCATAAGAACAAAGACGACAATCATGGATGGCTTTCTATCTTTATTGAGTTTAGAGAAGCATGAAGATTCCGTTCCACTGAAGGAAATTCTTGATTCCTGTCTGGTGACGAAATCGACCTTTTATCGGTATTTCAAAGACAAAAAGGACCTGATTCGTTTCTGCTTCTCAAGTTTCGGAAACGAAATGTATGCTCATGCGAAAGACTATTTCCAAGGAAAGGAACCCGAAAAAGATTTCATCCTCTATCTCAACCTGAGGAAGATGAAATTCAAAAAAATCTGCTGCATCCGAAAAGAAGAGGAAATGAGCCGTTTCTTCCTCGAAAGGCATTTTCTGGAAAACAACAGACAGAATGAGCTCTATTTCGGAGATGAGATTTTTTCTCTTCTTTATTCCCTCTTAGCGGATGAGCAGCCATGCAAAATAGAAACCCTCAGAGATTCCATTTCTGTCACACTCGAGAGACTAAACGCACAGATAAAAGAAATAGGAGGAATACATGACAGATGATTATGCAGATAGCCATTGTGGAAGATGACGAAAAAGATTATCTCAATCTGAAGACAAACCTGGATAAATTCTCTCAAGAAAACAATATTCCTATGAAATTGTTTTACTATTCATCCGGTGAGGCTTTCCTGAATGAGTACAAACCGATCTACGATATCGTCTTTTTGGATGTCCAGCTCCCTGGACTGAGTGGGATGGAAGTTGCAAAGAAATTGAGAGAACTCGATAATCTCGTCTCTCTCATTTTCACGACCAACATTGCCTCATTAGCCATCGAAGGTTACCAATACAATGCAAATGATTATCTTCTGAAGCCCATCAAATATGAGACAATCGAAACCAAGATGAAGAAAATCACCAAAAATGTCAAAATCAAGACGAAAACCATTCCGATCACTATGGATGGAAACGTGAAATTGATTGAACTTTCCTCTCTCCTCTATATCGAATCCTTCGGACACAATCTCGTTTTCCACACCATCGATGGAAATTTCGAGGTCCGAGACAAAAAGACCATGAAGAACCTCGAGGAGAATCTTTCAGAATACAATTTTGCAAGGTGTTCGGTGAGTTATCTTGTCAACCTGTCTTTCCTATCTGGCATCGATAACAATGAAGTCGTCCTGCTCAATAAGGAAAGGCTTCCGATTTCCAGGAATCGAAAGAAAGATTTTGTGGAAAAGGTCTTCGAGACATTGAAGAATAGCGGAGGACTCCTCCTTTGACCGCTGCCATCTTTTATGGCCATGTCGATTTTCCATTGCTTCTCATCCTCGGCGAAACATTAATTGCCCGATTCTTCATCAAGAGAAGTCATTTTTTCATCCGCTATCTTCTCTATGTTCTTTTGACCATCGGATGCAATTTCGGACTCTACTACCTCGGAAAAGCTGTCAATAGCACTTTCTATAGCATTTCTGTCCCCTTCATCGTCTTTCTCATTTCCTTGGCGGGATTGTTCTTCTGCTTCCATGCCAGCTTTGCAAGCTATCTTCTCGCCGCCAATATCGGATATTGTCTACAAAACACGTCCTATTGCCTTGCCAGTCTTGTCCGCATGATTTTCGGATTCGATGCCGATGAGAAATGGTATTTCATGATGATCATCCTCATCCCCATCTTTTCACTGTACGTTTTTCTTTTCGAAAAACTCTACCTTTCCAAGCCGGAGAAAGTAAAAGGGATTGGCCAGATTACTGAAAAAAGACAGATCATCATCACCTTCATCTCCTGTATCGCCATTTCCTTTCTCTCCTCGATTGGAATGTATACAGCCCAGCTATCCAATTCACCCATGGGATGGATCAGCGTCTATTGCTTCAACATCTGTGTCGGCATCATCTCCATCACATCCGAACTCGAACTTTTGACGTCCCGTTCAAAGATCAAGGAAGCCGCCCAGATCAAGGCACGCTATGACAAAGATAAGGAAGCCTATCGGCAGAACACAGAAAATATCGAGATGATCAATATCCGCATGCATGATCTGAAACATCAAATGGACTCTCTCTCAAACAAGCTCGAAGAAGAGGAAATCGAATCTTTGAAGAAGTCCATCGATGCCTTCTGTCAGAAGGTAAAGACCAATTGTGCCGCTCTTGATTTCGTCCTTCAGGAAAAAGGGGCCGCCTTGCTGAACAATCAGATCCAATTGACCTGCATGCTCAATGGCGAGAAGCTCAACTTCATGCCCAAGGAAGTGCTCTATTCCCTTTTCGAAAATGCCTTAAGCAACTCGATTGAGGCAGTCAAGAAACTCCCCGTCGAGAAAAGATTGATTTCGATAAGAGGAGTCGATTTAGGTGACTACATGCATATCCATATCGAAAATTATAGTCCGAGCCTTAAAAACGTATCCTTAGGCGAAACATCCAAAAAGGATAAAACCAGCCATGGATATGGCCTGAAATCCATGAAGAACATCATGGAAGAACATAGTGGAAAATTCTCCTATCAGGTCGAAGACGGCATCTTTTCCTTGGATTTATTCTTCCAATTGGAGAAAAAAGAAGAAAATCCATAAAACGTTCAGGAAATGTTGTTCTTGTTCTCTTCACCTTCCAACTACGTCGCGAGGAATACCAAGTTTGACCAAAATATTCTTTTCGTGGTCTCGAAAACATAAAATGTAAGCGATACCAAGGAGGAAAAGATGGAAAAGACACATATGGCAAGTTTTCGGACAAAAAACTACATTCTGAATTCTTTTTCGAGTCTATTGGTCATGAAAGATTTCTCCAAGATCACTATCACCGACATTCTTAATGAAGCCGGTATCTCCAAAGGAACCTTCTATAAATATTTCCAGGATAAATATGATTTGTCCATGCAGGTCTACCGCAGTTTCTTTGAGAAACTGGAGGAGAACATTCTTTCAAAAAGCATTTCAGGCCAGACAGATGACTATTGTGATTTCTTCAATGACAACAAGATTTATTATGAGGCAATGATGAAAATCGATGATGGTGTATTATGTCTAAGAGATATCTTCAAGGAAGATCTGAAGAAATATTACATAGAAAACATCGAAAACAACAATGTTGAGGCAGATTTATATGCCAACCAGACCATCTGGATTTTTTCATATTTTTGTTCGCTAAATAGAAAAATCGAAAGAGAAGATGTCGAACAGTATTTCTCAATCTCAAGAAATTTTTCCTTGAACATTCTTGCCCATCAGGCCAAGAATGAAAAAAGAATCCAGGCAGTCTGATGATGAAAAGCAAATCACGATAAAAAGAACAATTTTCGTAAAAATCCCCCTTTTGAAATGGCCACATGCAAGGTTGTGGCCATTTTCAATGCCACATTTCAGATTGGATAATCTATATCATATGGGATGTATATGAATTTCATAAATGAATCGCAGAACTTACTTTTCATCATTATTGAAAGAAAACGGAAAGTTTTGAAGTCTAAGTGAGAGAGCAATCAGTCTTTAACCGAAAGAGTAAAGACAAAATCATTGGTTTTTGGGTAGAAAAAAAGCCCGATTTCTCGGGTCATTTTTCACTTAATGGTGCGGACGGTCGGAATCGAACCGACATGGGAAGCCCATACGCCCCTCAAACGTACGCGTCTACCAATTTCGCCACGTCCGCAAATCTGAAAGCCTATAAATTCTACCAAACCTTTGCTATTATTGCAAGTTTTTTATAAAATATTTTGCACTCAATTTATGGATAAACGCACTTATATCGGTCAAAGAGAATATCACATGTCAGATGGAAATTCTTTTGTGGCTAAAATTTATCGGAAATCAAATAATCGCGGCATTTCGATCCGTGCCGTCTATGGAGAAATGGAAATCTATATTTCCACCTATACCTCTTTTTCGGATATGGATAAGTTCGTTTCCTCAGCCTATAACAAATTCAAAGGAAAGATTCTGAACAGACCTTTCATGAAAGAGAATGTCTATATCTATATGCTAGGAAAGAAACGATATTTCACCTATGACCCGAGCAAGAAAGATGATCCTAACTATTTCTTTCTTCCGGCCAATACCAAGGATCCTCTGACCAAATATAAGAAACTCTTTCTTCTCTATCTGAGAGACAGAGTGAATCTGCTCGGAAAGAGAATGGGAAAAGATCTTTCCTCCTATATCATTCGAACCGGGTTGTTTCTTTCCTATTATGCTGTCTGCTTTCCGACAAAGCATCAGTTCAAGTTCGATTACCGACTCTTTGCCTACAAGCCGGAAATCATGGATAGTGTCATCATCCATGAGATTGCCCACACCTATGAGATTCATCACAATGAAAGATTCTATACGATCGTGAAATTATATTGTCCGCTCTACGATGATCTCAATCGTCAGATTGAGAACGGACAATTCGAAGGAGAATACCAGAATTATGTCATTTAAAGTCATTGAAAGCAAAGAGAACAAGACCTATAAGGATCTTGTCCGACTCAAGAAGGGAGACCCGAAGAATGGACTTTTCCTGATTGAGGGAGAAGACCTTCTCAATGAAGCATACAAGGAAGGAAAACTCACAGCCATCATTGTTCCAGATGGGACAAGCATGCCGATGATCAATCTTCCAATCTATGGACTGAAGCAAGGATTGTATCGAGAACTCTCTTCCTATCAGTCTTTACCCAAGGCCATGGGCATCGCCCATGTCGATATGGTCGATTGCTCCATGCTTGGAGAGAGGGTCATCTACCTTGATGGCGTCCAGGATCCTGGCAATGTCGGAACTATCATCCGCACCGCTTTGAGTTTTCAATATACAGGGGTGATGCTTTCAACTGATTCCGTTTCATTGTATAATAGTAAAGTCATCCAATCCACAAAAGGAGCGATTTTTCATCTACCTGTCGCTCGAGGTGAACTCTCCCTTCTGAAAGAAAAAAATTATCACATCTATCTGACCACTCTGGATGGAGAGGATGAAAAAAAATTCTCTTCTCTTCCCCTTCCCTTTGCCTTGGTCATGGGAAATGAAGGAAGAGGCGTCAATCCAAAGAACCTCTCTTTGGGAGAGAAAATCAAAATCGAAATGAGTGGAATCGATTCCCTCAACGTTGGTGTGGCAGCAGGAATCTTCATGTATCGTTTCAAGAAGAACTAGAAGGAGTCAAAGAAGAATGGAAGTCATTCAAGTCATCAAAGAAAGAAATCCAAAGATCGAAGTCTATAAGCCTTTAAGAAAGACTGTTCTTTTATGTACCAATGGATTTCAGACCACCGATACCCATGATTCCCTTCCGATGCAGGAATATTTCAATAATTCCTTCAAGAAAGATTTTTCGGAATGTGAAATTGCCCTGGTGAAGCTTTTCGAGCCATCCCAGACAAAGACACATCGTCATCTTTCCTTCGAACATGAACTCGATAAGAAGATTCAGGAATATATCCAGAAGGGATACAACATCTATCTCATGGGCTATTCCTTCTCCGCCGCCTTGGTCTGCAAGATGGCAAAGAAATACCAGAAGGATGTTCTCCGTGTGATCCTTGTGGCCCCCGTCTATGATACGATTCTCAACCACATGATTTCCGGATATATCAAATACGCATGGAAATTCCATAAGCTGAACAAGAAGTATGGAAAGAAAGTCTCCAAAGCTATCGGAAGACAGACGGTCAAAGGTCTTCCAGGACTCTTATTGGCAATTCTCTTCTCGATTCTTCAGAACAGAAAATATTTCAAGAAGGTTGAACAGCCGACCCTTCTCATCCGCGGAAAGGAAGATATCCTCTGCACCGAACATTCGATAAAGAAGATCACAAAGAAGATCAAAGGCGAAAAGGAAACCTATCTTTATCCGAAGATGTCCCATGGCATTCTCAAGAGCGTCCGCCTGAATGGCATCGTCTATGAAGATGTGTTCCATTTCTGCTTCGATACGCCGTTCTATCTCGAGAATTCCGTTCAGTTCGTTCAGCCGGTGAAGAAAGAAGAGAAGGAAGAAAAAATCAAGTTGGATGAAGATGGCTATGTCATTCCGACATTCGGAGAGATTTTCTCTCAGATCGACCCGAGCGGAGATGACTTTTCCACCCAACAGGAAAACGAATTCTAAGTTTCACGAACATATATTTTTATCAGGACTGTCTAAGTATTTCTTGCTTGACAGTCTTTTTTTGTGAAATATATTTTTTCATCCTCGCAGTGATCACACTCCTGAAAATTTTATTTATACTTTATTTATACCCATATGGTATAAATAAAAAAATAAACGCTGTATTCTCTATTCCAGTCCTTTCTCAATTTCATTCCTGAAGCCATCCATTTCCATAGGCAGAAAAGTTCGTTTTTCAGCATGTCACATTGCCGAGTGACCCTCTTGTTCGTTGCTCTACACGAGGAGTTAGTATATAATACTAAAGTTTTAACGATTCTTTTTTTTGGAGGCTTTTATATGGAATTAAAGAAAACACTGATTATGCCGAAAGGAAAATTCCCGATGCGCGCCAATCTTCCTTCCTGGGAAGGCGATATGGCAAAGGGATGGGATAGCACGAATCTTTATGAGCAGCTTCTAGAAGCTCATATGAACAAGGATCCTTTCTATCTTCATGATGGCCCTCCATATGCGAATAACGAAATTCATGCCGGACATGCCCTGAACAAGATCATCAAGGACATCATTTTACGTTCCAAGAATCTGGAAGGATACTACGTTCCATATACGCCAGGCTGGGATACCCATGGTCTTCCGATTGAGAATTGCGTGACCAAAATGGGCGTCGACAGAAGAACGACCGCTCCAGCTGATTTCAGAAAGAAATGCCGTGAATATGCTTTGACTCAGGTCGATAAGCAGAGAGGCCAGATGCTCCGCTTAGGCGTGATCGGTGACTATCATCACCCTTATCTCACGCTTGACCGCGACTATGAAGTCAACCAGGTCAAGATCTTTGCCAAGATGGCGATGGACGGGCTCATCTACAAGGGACTCAAGCCCGTCATCTGGTCCTGGTCGAGTGAATCCGCCTTGGCAGAAGCCGAGGTCGAATACAAGGATGTCAGTGCCACCACCATCTATTTCCGCTTCCCTGTCGAAGAAGGAAATGAATTCGTCGGCAAAGGTGATTTCTTCCTTGTCTGGACAACCACTGGATGGACGATTCCTTCCAACCAGGGTCTCTGTCTGAATCCTTCCATGGAATATGGTCTTTTCCATACCGAAAAAGGAAACTATGTCATGCTCAAGAGCCTGGCAGAGAAAATGAAGGAAGAGATTCCTTTCGAATCGATGGAACTGCTCAAGTCCTTCACGGGAAGAGATGTCGAAGGTGTGAAGGTTCATCATCCTTATCAGGACCGACTTGTTCCTGTCTGTGTGGATGACTATGTCACATCCGATTCCGGTACAGGCATTGTCCACCTTGGTCCTGGACATGGTGCCGATGACTATCGCGTCGGCAAGAAATACGGACTCCCAATCATCTGCACCGTCGATTCCAAAGGCCATATGATCGATGCCGGCGATGAAGTCAATGGACTCTTCTATGAAGAATGCTCCACCAAGGTCATCGAAATCCTCAAGGGAAACAGAAATCTTTTATCCACCAAGGAGCTTGTCCATGCCTATCCGCATGACTGGAGAACAAAAAAACCGGTCATTTTCCGTGCCACTGCCCAGTGGTTCTGCTCAGTCGGAAAGATCAAGGACAAACTTCTCGAAGAAGCAGAGAAAGTCAAATACAAGCCATCTTGGGGCAAAGTCCGTTTCGAAAACATGCTCACGGGAAGAGAAGACTGGTGCATCTCCAGACAGAGACTCTGGGGTGTCCCGATTCCGATTTTCTATGGCGAAGATGGCGAAGCCCTTCTCGATGAAGTCCTCTTCGAGCACGTCGAAAAGCTCTTCTCGGAATATGGCTCCGATATCTGGTATGAAAAAGAAGCCAAAGACCTTCTTCCGGAAGGCTATACGAATCCACACTCTCCAAATGGTCTCTTCACAAAGGAAAAGGACATCATGGATGTCTGGTTTGATTCCGGTTCCTCCTTCCTTAGTTCGGATATCGCCTTGAATCATCCATTCCCGGCCGATATCTATTTCGAAGGCAACGACCAGTATCGTGGATGGTATAACTCTTCGATGATTCTTTCAGTCGCCTATACCGGAAAAGCCCCATACAAGCAGATTCTCACCCATGGCTTCATCGTCGACCAGAATGGCGAGAAGTTCTCCAAGTCGAAGAAGAACGGCATCGACCCGGTCACCATCTGCAATCAGTTCGGTGCGGATATTCTCCGTCTATGGACCACAAGCATCGACTACACCACCGCGGAAATCAAGTTGACCCAGGATCTCCTAAAGGTTTGCTCAGATCAGTACAGAAAGATCCGCAACACCTTCAAGTTCATGATCACGAACCTCGATGATGACGACAATGGAAATCATTTCGATATCAGCTATAAGCCAACTGATCTTTCCTTGATTGACCAGATGATGCTCAACAAGCTGAAGGTTGTTCTTGCCGATATGAAGAAGGGATATGATACCTATGACTTCGCATCGGTGAGCAACACCATCATGAATTTCTTCGTCAATGACCTTTCGAGCTTCTATCTCGACTTCAGGAAGGATACTCTGTATTGCGATGGAAAAGATTCCGCAAGCCGCAGAAATACCCAATACGTCTTATACACCATCATCAAATCCTTGGCGATTGCCTATTCTCCGATTCTTTCCTTCACCTCGGAAGAAATCTATCGTACCATCCCAGTTGCAGAAAGAAAGAATTCTGTTGCCTTGGAATCCTATCCGGATTTGGGTGTCATCGATGAAAAGCTCTCTATGGAATACGAATGCTTCCTTCTCTTGAGAGACCATGTCAACGCCGTGATGGAACCCTATCGAAAAGATGGTGTCATCGGTTCCTCCCAGGAGGCGAGTGTCACCTATCTTCCGAAATCCAAGGACGAAAATGAAATCATCAAGAAATTCACTTTGGATGAATTGTCCAAGATTCTTCAGGTTTCCCATTTTGCCATCGGCGAAGAAGATCATGTCATCAAGCATGAAGGTGAGAAATGCGAACGCTGCTGGAACTACTTCGATGAATGTCTTCTCGATGATGAAAAGCATCATGTCTGCAAGCGCTGCCAGGATGTCATTTCCTCACTGAAGGAAGAAAACAAAGACTGATCTATGGAAAATAACAGCAAAGCAAAGAAGTTCTTCAAGGAACTTCCAAGTCGACTGAAGGAATATTTCCGTGATTATTTCAAGAATCTGAATTATCCTTTGTGGATTCTGATGATTCTGATTTCAGTGGGACTTTTCCTTCTTGACTATTTCACCAAGCGTGCCGCCTATAATGACCCACGCCTCCAGGCAGGAGAAATCATCACCCTCATTCCTGGGCTCATCGATCTGAATCTCGTCGGAAATGCCGGTGCCGCCTTTGGCAGCATGTCCGGCTGGTCCTGGTTTTTGATTCCGGTCAGCATGATTGCATCCATCATGCTCACCATCAATCTTGTTCTCCGTTTCCGAAAATACAATTGGGGCATGACCATCGGCATCACCCTCATGCTGCCGGGAGCTGTCGGAAACCTCATCGACCGCATCGGATTTGCCTGCAAGGCCGTTCCCTATGACAAAGGCGTCATCGATTTCCTTCAGTTCTCTTTTTGGAAATCCTTTGCCATCTGCAATATCGCCGACTATTGTCTGAGTGTCGGCATTGTCGCCCTTCTGATCGGATTCGTCTTCGAATTCAAGAAGGAATACAATCAGATGAAGGAAGAGGAAGAAAAAGAAAAACAGGAAAAGAATTCTCCAGAATCCGAATTGGAGGATAAAGAAATGGCTGATAAGCTATCCGAACTGGAAAAGAAGGAACATGAATCCTTCAAGGAGGAGAATGACAATGGAAACAAAAACGTTCATGAGTGATATGGAGGGACGACTCGATATCGTTCTTTCTTCCTTAAGCGGTCTTTCCCGCTCCCAGGTGAGCAAGCTCATCAAAGCAGAAAAAGTCTTCGTGGATGGAAAAATGATTTCCTCGGCGTCCTATAAAGTCGTTCCCGAGCAGGAAATCTCCTATACCCTCGAAGAGAAGAAACCCGCTGTGGCTAAAGCCAAGGAGAAAGTCGACCTTGATTTCGTCTATCAGGATGAGGATATCTCCATTCTGAATAAGCCACGCGGCATGGTTGTCCATCCGGCCCCGGGCCATAACGATGACACACTCGTCAACTACCTTATGCAGGATGATAAATTCGAATTCGATCCCAATGATGAAGAAAACAATCGTCCTGGCATCGTCCATAGAATCGATAAGGATACTTCTGGACTTCTTGCCATCGCCAACAACATCGATTCCCAGAATATTCTTCAGAACGAAATCCGTGAAGGGGAATTCCATCGAACCTATCTCGCATTGGTCTATGGAAATGTGGAACATAAGAAGTTCCGTATCGATGCTCCCTTGACAAGACCGAATCATACCCACAGAAAAGCCGAAGTCGATATCTATAAGGGAAGAGATGCCATCACCCATTGCCAGCTTTTAGCCAACAATGGAAAAGTCTCCCTTCTCAAGGTGACGCTCGAAACTGGAAGAACTCATCAGATCAGAGCTCATCTTGCCTATATTGGATATCCGATTGTCGGTGATCCGCTCTATGGAAAAAGAAGAGAGGATGTCGCCAATAAAGGTCAGGCTCTTCATGCCTATTCCTTATCCCTGATTCATCCAAGAACCCTGAAAAGAATGACATTCTATGCTCCGATCGACGAATATTTCAAAAGCCTGTTACGTCATTTCTACAAGTCGAACTAATACGATTCTCAAAGCTGGCGATTTGCCGGCTTTTTGTTTTTCCATAGAAACCATACGAAGAAGAAAAGCGACAATAGGAAGAAGAAAAGAATCAGAGTAATAAAGAGAATGAACCAATAAGGTGTGATTCTGACGATTTTCGATGTCTTGGCAATTCCATTCATGGCACAGGAATTGACAATCTGGTATTCCCTGTTGATGGCTGATTGGACCAAAAGTTCATAAAGAGTCTGATCTTTATTCTCTAGGATATATTTGGCGATTCTTTTTCCCGCGATGGCATTGCCGTCCAGGCAGAACTGATTCGTTCCACTCGAAAGGATTTCTCTTACATGACCTTTGTATCCGCTTGTTGCACCATAAGTGGCATCCGTCACGATATTGCCCGTAAATCCCCATTCCTCTCTCAGAAGAGATGTATTCAGCGCATACGAAGAAGAAGCAAAAGTCAGACCGATTCTTTCAAAGCTTTGCATGATGCCTTGACATTTTCCTTCTTTGATAGCACCCTCAAAGGCACGAAGGTCATTTTCCCTGAATGCCTGTTCGTTGAAGAAGACACTCACACCTTCTCTTCCTGTTTCCTGGTCGTTGCCGGCAAAATGCTTCGGTGCTGCATGGACACCAAGTTTTTCCATTGCCTGGACTTCCTTAATGCTGGCAAGATAACTCATATGGCTATCTTCCGACATGTATTCGAAATTTCTTCCTCCGAAAGGAGTACGATGTAGATTCGGACCGACACAATAATTCTCAAAGGACTTCGTAAACAAGGATTCATTTCCCATGAGATTCCCTCTTCTTTCATAGAGTTCTTCATTCCATGTGGATGTCAGAATATTCTTGCATGGGAAAGTCATTGTTTCCATCTTCGTGCCATCCTGATAGAAATAGACTCTTCCCAACGAATCCATGCCATCCCCGGTATAGACCTCCGGTTGAGAAAGAGAAGCGATGCTCGGACAAGTGAAGGATTCCGCCGTTGTCAGGGCTAGATCATCCAGGCTTGCCTGTTTGATGAACTTTTCCCATAATGGGTCATCAAGAGAAATTCCCTTCATAGCGATCAAGGGGATATTTTCATTTTGAGAAACAGGAAGGGAATCAAAAGAAACTTCCGACTGATAAAACTCTCCACGAAGTCTATCGATCATTTCATCATTGACGGAAAGACTCGCCTGAGAAACCGGGAATGTATTTTGATAATCCTTTCTTGTCAGATACGGATATTTCATTTCATCGCGATAGGAATTGATGTCGCAATCCTCAAAAAGATTGCTCACCTTCTTTCCATTGCTTGTAGAAAATGTTTCTTTATCAAAATCCCAATGAAAGGACACGACATTTCGTTTCTCATTGGAATAAGAATCACCATTTTCATCAAAAAGTCCCGTCTGGTTCTGATAAGATAATATCTGGTTGAGTGCATCATGGCAATCCTTTCCGATGGACAAGAAATAATCACCTTCCGAAAGAATATAGGTCTTGGCATTATGAGCATCATAGCTTGCTAAGAAATAGGGATTGATTGATAACGTCAATATCTCTTCACCATTGGGTTGAAGTTCTTTCGTCTTGGAAAACCCGACAAGGACGATAGCACTTTTCTCAACATCGTTCTCCCGTTCATATTCACCATAGGGAGTGGAAGCATAGACCTGAACAACATCTTTTCCTGAAACAGTGCCCGTATTCCGAACGCGGACCTTCAATGTGATTTCCTCTTTCGAAACGGAAGAATCGATGATTTCCTGATCAAAGGTCGTATAACTGAGTCCATGTCCGAAAGGATAGGAAATCTCTTTTGCATAATTCCATTCCATAGAATCAATCGATCCGACATTGCTTTTTGCAGAAAAGCGATTGAAGATACAATCAGCATATCTTGTCTCGTAATATTTGTATCCGACATAGATGTTCTCCGCCTGGAAGGAAGCGAGTCTGGCTTTTTCCTTGACAGTCAGATTCTTATCCATGGAAGAAAGATTCTCAAAAAAAGGTGTCCTTGTTCCTGAATTGACGACCGCTGGAGAAGATAAGGAATTCACAGCATAGGTATCGACAAGTTTTCCACTCGGATTGGCTTTTCCACAAAGAAGATCGGCGACTCCCTGAAAGCCCGTCAGCCCCGGCTGTCCGATGGCAAGGATGGCATCAGAATATTTCTTGATTGTCTCGATTTCCATCTGGTTGGATGAATTCAGAAGCACAACCACCTTGGCGAATTTTTGTCTAGCAAAAGAAAGCAGTGCTTCTTCATTCTGATGAATGGCCAGAGATGAAAGAGTCGAGGTTCCATCATCATCGACATCATCCATCAATAAATCGATTCCTTCCGAACCAACACGGGTTAACGTGATGATGCAGCAATCCTGATAGCCTTCAAAGGAAGGCTCCAATTTCTGATAAAATTCAATCGGTTCTTCGCTCAAGGAAGCCGAATAACCTTGGAGAGAGGGATTCGACGGTATCGGCAACATCCTTCTTTTGGCTGTTCCTTTTTTGAGTGCGGAATAGACTTCCTCATTGATAAGAAAGCCATCATTCTCAAGGGCCGTCTTCAAGTCGATGCGATAAGGTCTTTCTTCTGTCACATAGTTTCCTGCCGAACTTGCCTTATAGACTGGATCGACACTTGCATGGCCTAGGAGTGTGACCTTTTTTCCATCCTTCAGAGGAAGTGCTTCATTCTCATTATATAAAAGAACCGCGCCTTCTTTTTCTTCTTCGATTCCTTCCTCACGGCAGAGTCTTTCAAGCACGTCGAAATTTTCATCCGAAAAGGTATGATCTCCGATATCTGTCCCATAATAGAGATTGGAGGAAGAATCCTCTTCATTGACAATCTTGGATGTGTTGATATGAAGAAAATTATTGACGCTATCTTTGTTCTCGTTGAGAACTAGAAACACAAAAAGAAGAAGGATGGAGAAGGAAAGAAAGAGGGATGACAAAACAGCACATTTTTTATTTTTCATGGTGACAATTCAAAAATAAGGAGACAAAAGAACAAACCTGTGCAAAAAGAAGCAAGAGAAGGATCGTCAAATCGAAAGGAACCAGGTTTGGATTTCCAAACATCGTGATTCCCTGAAAGAAATCGACAAAGTCATACACTGTCAGATAATAAACGAATCCAAGGGAAACAGAAAGAAAGATAGGACAAAGAAGTGAAACAAGAAAAGAAGGCTTCCCTTTCAGAAAAAAAGTAGAGATACTGCTTCCCATCGAGAGGAAAAGAAAGACAATCGAAAGAGTCCCTTTCCATTCCAATGGAAGAAAAAGGAAAAGAAAAAGAATCGCTAAAAAAGAAAGAATCCAGGAAAGGAGGAGAAATAGATTTTCGACTGGATGAAATTTGATTTTCTTGAGCATTTTTCTTTGAGAAAGGGCTAAGGATGTTCTCCTTAGCCCAAGAGATATTACTTGTATACCTACTTTTCTTCTGCGACTTCGGCTTTTTCGTCCTTATAGGCCTTGCGGATTGCAAAGAATCCCCAGACGACCAATCCGACCGGAACAGCGATATCGATGATCATCAAGACAATCTGCCAATAGGCCATGGCATAATGATCGATTTCGACACCAAGAATGTTCGAATTGACAACAGCATAGAGTGTCTCATGTGTCGCATTGCGCAGCATCAGACAATCCGTCGCATTGCTCGAATCAATCAAGGAACTATCGGCTGTCTGCGAGCAGAGATCCAAAGTTCCACCGGCATAGAGCGCTGGCTTGATCTGCATGTAGTCACCTTTGTTGTGGTGTGTATTGAAGTCAGTGATGACAGCACCATGGAAGCCCCATTCTTCTCTCAGGATAGTGGTTGTGAGACTGTAGGTCGCACCAGACCAGCGGGTTCCGATACGGTTGAAGGAGGTCATGATGCCACGGCTCTTGCCGACTTTGACGGTGATTTCGAAGGGTCTGAGATAGAGTTCACGGAGAGCCTGTTCATTGACGAATGTGCAGTCGCCATTGGCATCGCGGTGTGTTTCGCCTTCATTGCCGACAAAATGCTTCAAGTAGGTTGTCATACCTTTCTTGTTGGCACCCTTGACTTCATAGGCACCCATCATACCAGAAAGGAACGGATCTTCACTGAAATATTCACAGCATCTTCCACCGAATGGATTGCGGTGGAGGTTCATGGCCGGTGCATACCATCCGGTATACGGAACGCCATTGTTTCCGACAAGTCCTTCGTTTCCGACCGATTCGCCTAATTTTTCAAGAAGGTCGACATTCCAGGTCGAAGCCGTGATGACTTCGCAACAATACATAACCGTATTGTTGACCGTTGGGTCGCCCATGAAGGCGGTCAGGCCGACTGGACCATCGGCATCGATCGTCGATGGCTTGGTGATGGATGTCATCTTTTCCGTATGGAAACCGGCATCGATATACATACTTAACTGTTCATCGAACGTCGTCTGATCAAGAAGTTTCTCCCAAAGCGGATCATCGAAGTCCTTGCCCTGCAAGTCGATGAGCTTCATGCCGTTATCAGCGCCATAGGTCGGCATTTCGGCCGTCTTGGTTCCGTTGACATACGGATTGGCATCATCCAAGGACGTATTGTTGCTCTTCAGCTGATCACGGAACTTCGTATCGATCGTTCTTTCTTCCTGCGTCGAAGCAGCTGGGAAGGTTCCTTCCCAATCATTTCTCGACAGGGTCGTCTGACAATTCGAATCGGAACCATCGAAATGATTTTCGACTTTCGTTCCAGTGACATTGTCGTTTTCGAATTTAAGTCCATTTTCGGAATTCATCGAAATCTTTCTCGAGGAATCATGGGCTGTCGAAGCAACATACAAGGAATAGGCACCCTTATCGAGTTCATAGCCCTTGAAGCCGTTCTTGTTGGCGTCATTGTAGTCATAGTTGGCAAGATAATATGGATCGACACTGATGGTGAGTTCTTCGGATTTTCCAGGTTCGAGAAGTCCGGTCTTGGCAAAGCCGACCAAAACCTTGGAAGATTTCTCGATGCCGCCGGCATAATAGGTTCCGCCCATATAGATCTGAACGACATCCCTGCCAGCGACCTTCGATGTATTGGTAACTTTCACCTTCACATCGAATGGATCTTTGGTCAATTCTTTTCCATTGAGAGAACTTTCATTGGTGATGGTCCAATCGAATGTGGAATAGCTAAGACCATATCCGAATGGATAGAGAACATTCTGGGTATACCAATTCTCATTGTTTTCACCTCTCGTCTCATAATAGCGATAGCCGATATAGACACCCTCTTCATAGTTGGTGAAATAATAGAGGGAGCTTCTCAGTTTTCCGCTGGCGTTGATCAAGAAGGCATCGCCATTGTCTCCGACACCTTCACACTGGGAATTGTCGCCGAAGTTATAATAGGAAGGAATCGACTTGAAGTCTTTGACATAGGTATCCGTGAGATGTCCAGACGGGTTCACGCTGCCATTGAGAATTTTTCCGACAGCCATCGTACCCTGGGCACCTGGGAATCCAATCCATAAAATACCATCGATCTTATCGTTTTGTTCCAAGGCGGTGCAGTTGAGCTGGTTTGCCGCATTGACCAAGACCACGACTTTCTTGAATCCTGCCTTGGTGACCATGTCGATCATGGCTTCCTCATCTTTATCCAGATCAAGGAACGTTTTGGAAGAATCACCTGGCTGGGCTCTTGGAAGATCGAATCCTTCACCGCCGATACGGGTTAAGAAGATGATGGCCATATCCGAATAGGAATTGAATGTACCTTTTACAGCATCCGTATAGTTCGAAACCGGCGTCTCACCGACATTCAAGGTCGCAGAACCGCCATCATCCATGCCAGGATTCGAAGAACGTTCTGTCTTGTCTTTCTTATAGAATTCCTTCAGTGTCGGATTGATTTCATATCCGGCATCCGTTAAAGAATCATAGATATCTTTCGTCTTGCTATCGGTCGAATTGCCAGCGGAACCCGATCCTGCAATCGCCATATTGATGGAATTGCGTCCGAAGACAGAGATTTTCTTTGTGGAATCCGTCTTGGCCGGAAGAGCATTGTTCTTGTTCTTCAGAAGAACCATGCCTTCTTCGCAGAGTTCATTGTTGACCTTGTTTCCATGTTCCTGGGCACTCGTCTTATCACCCGCTTTGACATCGTCATCGAGTTCGAAAGCCGTTGTGACCGTCGATCCGGATTTGGCAATGGCTCTCTCGCCGCCGAAGAGTCGATCAAAGACACCGCCCAACACCTGTCTACTCAACGCAAGAGGTGTCACAACAATCAGAAGAACAGCAACTACGGCTGTCACAATAAACCAGACACGGCTTCCGACATGTCGGAAAATAACAGCAAAAGGATTACGTTTTTTTTGATTTTGATTATCCATATTTTACCTCCATGGGCCGCGGCTCTGCCGGGGCCCTCAAACATTTTAGGGAAATGT